>JAQBVM010000088.1 GCA_027623095.1 Verrucomicrobiota bacterium | reverse complement strand
TTGAGTTTGAGAGCCGCCGCCGTTGCGTTGAGTCCATGTGCTCTGGCCAGAGTTACGGCCGCCTTCCAGATATCCTCAGGAATGCGCTGGCCGCGCCGGCGCGTCGAGCGCCAGACGTTCAACCGCTGCGCTACGGTTTGGAATTGATGGGAGATATCGTGTTTGGGGAGCGTCGATTTCGTTGTCATAGTTCGCCGCCAACCTTAGCGGGAACCGGAAATCGTGTTGCGCATGTTCACCGACGCATCACGGAACAGCGAACGAAGGTTGAGGAGTTTACCCGCAAACATCGCATTGGTCTGCTGACACTGTTGTTCACCGACCTGGTCGGCTCAACCAAGCTCAAGCAGGAATTGCTCCTGCATGCACAGTTCAGGCCCGGTCCCTTTATGCGAAGTTGATGTTGTTGCGAATCCCGCTCTCATCCGCGCGATTCAGCAACCGGAGGAACCGGCTACATTCCGTGACACGGGTTCTGCGCCGGACTAGGACGATGATTCCGGCATGAGGGATTGTTTGCGCGAGGCTTAAGAAATGGTCTCGGTTGCAGGTGACCAGCACAGCTTGTCTCGAGTGGGCGAGGACCAGAACCGAGCGGTCATCGCTGTCAGGCGGGAGCAAGTCCCGAAGTCGCCGGCTGGCGTGGCCGGCTTGAGCGATGACGCGAGCGATGGAATCCGGGACATCATGGTCCAGCAGAAACGTCATGCCTCGCCTTCGGCCATTTGCCGGGCCACGAGGTAATCAATCTCCGCCAAGTGATCTTCGTAATAGGCGAGGCACTCGTAAGCTTGGGCGCGCGTCAGACCGTCCAATTGGCGCGTCACCGAATCCACTGTTTCTCCGTTCTGAAGCAACCCGATGACATCATGCACGCAGATCCGTGTGTGTTCGATGCGGGCGTTTCCCTCGCACACGCCGGGAGTCTTCACGATGTAGCGATAGGTTTCGACAAGGTCAGCCATGGCCGTAAACTAACCAAGCGGCCCTTTGATCGCAACTTCCTTCAGTGGGTCCGATACGTGAAGAATTCTCCGATGTTCGGAGTTCGCAGACCGATTTGCATCTATCTGAATCACTCTCTCAACCAATTCCCTTAACCTAATGGCTGTGGGGCTCGTCCTCATTCAGATGCGCCCGCGCCGACATCGCTTTGTTTGTTGGCGTGAAAATCAGGGCATTGCCGCAGCAATGCCCTACCGCGATCAATTCTAATTGATCGAAATTCAGGGCGGATCTCCACGGTTCTGTTAAAAAAGCCACGAGTTTATCAGGCGAACTGGGCTGTCTCTAATTCCGGCCTGTTCCCTGTGGCTGTCTTGCCGGTTGATTGGGTGCGGGCGCTGGCGCATTCACCCTTGGAAGTTGCTTTGCCAGGTCGGCTTTGACAGAAGCGAGTTCGGGTTTTCCGGCGAGGTTCGTCCATTCGAGAGGGTCGGCGCTTTCGTCGTACAGTTCCTCGCCCCCGTCTTGATATCGAATGTAACGCCACTGTTCAGTTCGGACGGCGTGGTTTTGGAAACCGTGTGTGGTCAGAGCCGGAGAATCCCAGGCAGCATGTGGATCCTTCAGAAGTGGTCGAAGACTCAAGCCTTCGACGTGGGATGGTTTGGGAATCCCACACAGATCCATGAGCGTGGGATAGATGCTCATGAAATCGACCGTGCGATCACATATGGAGTTCGGTTTCGTAAGACCGGGAACGATCCAAATGAGCGGCGCTCGAGTCGCTTCTTCCCAAAGGCCGGACTTATCAGCGCGGGTTCTTGAGATAATAGAAACGCCCATCCTCCGCCCCAACGAGCAGATCTGGAATGCCGTTGTGATCCCAGTCCACGATTGTCGGGCTCGTGGTGTGGCCCGCCAAGATATCTTCGCCGAGTTTTCCCATCTGCTTCAACACGGTCTTACCCTCTCGCGTTCCGATATTACGCAGCCAATCGATGTTGCTGCTGTTCACGAGGAGGTCCAGGCGGCCATCTTGATCCCAATCCGCGAATGTGAATTTTCGGCGTCCGCTCTTTCCTGCGATTCCCGAATTCAATTGCAGCGGTTCCCCGTGTTCATCAATGAATGTTCTTTGGCCGGGAAGCAGAATCAGGTTTCCATTCTCGCGTTTGCGCTCGAAGAGGGCGAGATACCCTTCGTGATCCAGCATCACGAGATCATTCAAACCGTCTTGGTTGAAGTCGATGATGAACGGCGTCGTCCTCCATTGGGTCACAAGTTCCTTCGCGCCGGGGTTCCACCAGTTCCACGCCGGCTTGGGGGGGTCGTTTTTCCATTCGATTTCGATCGGCTCGGATGGCGCTAATCGGGGCGCTGATCTGGACCCAATGTTTCGGTACCAGACAACCTTTCCCCAAATCGAATTGACGACAATATCCGGCAGCGAGTCATGATCCCAGTCGGCTACGCTCAGCGTTGTGTATCCCCATTTTGCCTCGCAAGGACCTTGAATCGAGCCGTTGGGACCGGCCTGAATTCGGATGATCGCTCCGCCGGCCTCAAGGTATTTGGGCGCGGCCCATTTCGGCGGGTTCTGACCGTCTAGATTCTCGATGAACCCGATGTATCCCGCAGTATTGCCGCAAATCAAATCGTCATCGCCGTCGCCGTCCCAATCGAAACTGAACGGTGTGACCAACGCTCCAAATTTCAGATCAGCGGCTTCCTGCTTGAAATAGTGCGGAGGGAGAAACTGGGGGATGCCGTTCACGGTGCGGCCCGTGTGTTCGATCAACGCGACACGCCCGTCTTCATCGCCGACAATCAGATCAACGTCGCCATCGTGATCCCAATCGATCGCAGTTGGAACGATCATCTGAAGGTCCATGGCGAGTGGCCGGCCCCGGGATGCCAGCTTTTTTCCCGATTCGTATTTCGGTTTTGCGCGACTCCCTGAATTCTCGAAATAGGTTAAGCCATCCAGAAATTCACCGCACAAAATGTCCAAATCCCCGTCGCCGTCGAAATCCGCCAGATTCGGCGATGGCATGCCGTAAACATCGATCGGTTCTGATCCCGCGTAAATCTTGGCGGGGGAATCGTAACTGGGTGATTCGTTGCTTCCCGAGTTATGCAGAAGAGTGATGTATCCGTGCAAAGGGCCGTTGGTCCAGGCGCCGCTGCTGTCGTAAGCGTTATCCCAGCCGTAGTCCGTCCAGTCGCCGTAGCCGATGATGAGATCCATGACGCGGTCTCCGTCGAAATCGGCGTAGCTCCATTGATTTCCGCGGATTTTGCGGGTCTTCTCGTAGATCGGGCTCGAGACTGGCAGTTTGACCGGTTTCCCGAGGGCGAAATTTCGGAAATCAAAGTACTCAATGCCGGGTCCGAGGACTCGGGGCTGGCCTTCGACGTAGGAAACTTGCAAGTCCGATATTCCGCGATCGATTCGCACTGGTGCGCGAAAGACCGGGTGCTTGATCCTGCCGGACGGATTCTCGAAAAAATAAATTCCATTAAACGGCTTGTCCGGGCATGCCACGACGAGATCTAAATCGCCGTCGGAATCGAAGTCTATCGGCATTGGCCAAGCCCAAAGCCCGACTCCGACGTCCACGGATAGATCGGGATGACGGTACTGTAATCGTTCAAAATCTTTTCCTAAGCTCGGCGCGGGCTGCAGCAGGACTGCGGCTATGGACAACAATGATAATACATGTGGCGCCGAGATTTTTGGATTGCTGGGTTTCATTGTCGGAGAGTCCACCGGTACGAGCTCGCTGGCGTGCCGAGTTTATTCAACATTTCCTTCTTCAACGGCGCGTGTATCGAGACCACGGACCGGGGCGGAGCGCCAAACATTGCTCGGCACCTTTGTACATTGAGCGCGAAACCCTCCGGCGACGGACGCAAATCGGGATCTCGAACCTTTTGTGGTGGGGCGACACTCCGTGGAGCCCTGACATTCTCTGGGACTCGAAAGGAGTCAGGGCTCCACAGAGTGTCGCCCCACCCCAGTTCATGGGTTGGTTTCATAGAAAGTGCCTTGAGAGGAAGTTCGCGTAAATCGGGCATCGAACGCGCGCCTCTCGTTCGGACCGGCCCACCAAGATCCCGGCGCTGCGCAACCGATAGAAGACGTTCGAATCGGACCACGGTTTCTCCAGCAGAACATCGCGAATCGCTTCGGAAAACTCTGGCGCTTTCGCGAGGACCACAAGCAGGCGCCGAAGATGATCGCCATACAGACCTTCGTCGAGGTCCGCCGATGCGGCCCATGCGTCAATGCTGGTATTGTCCTCGGAAATTCTGCGAAGGCCTTCGGCGGTGAGATACGGATGACCGTTCGTCAGACTAAGAAAACGAGCGAGATCAACCGGCCGCGCGAGCGGCGAGCCAAAACGGACATTTAGTTCGGCCACTTGCTCTTGCGAAAAATCATCCAATCGCAACCGGGTGCCAACATTAAACGGCGACTGGCTGAGATCGCGAATGAATAGATGCGCCTCGGTCGCGTAGGCAATCGCGAGGCTAAGAAAACTCCACGGACCGGCCGGATCCAGCGCGCGCTCGTTGTGCCACGACCGGAACAAGGCGAACACTTCGCCGGAAAAGGGCAGCGCAAAAAGGCGGTCGATCGCATCGATTCCCCAGACCAAGCGGCTGTGAATATTCGCGAGAACTTCCCGCCGCAAGAAACGTTCGAAATTAGCGTTTGGGCCCCGGCGCGAATCCCATGAGTCTTGAGGAGCCGCACTGAGGTTTAGGTTGTCCACAAGGAGTTCGCAGAGACTCAAATAAAGATTGTCGGCGGACTCAAACTGGTGTGTGTGCAGGCTTTGCAAATCGGTATGCACCACGTGCGCGCCGTCTTCCTTCGCTCGCCGAAGCGCGCGTGTGAGGAGGGAGGTTTTTCCCATTTGCCGGGCACCCTTGATCAGGACGATACTTTCGCCGCGTGCGATCGCGGACTGAAACTGCGCATCTGCCGGTCGGGGCGTGTATCTATCGGCCTTTTCTATCTCTGAATGGCTGACTCGTCTGATTCGGGCATCCGCGGTTGCAATGCGGTCCTCCGATTTCCGACTGAATTTCGGCGGCGCATCTTTCGAGAGGCTTGCGACGGAAACCTCGGATGCCGAAGTCTTGGGAGAAGCCGATCGCTCTGTGGCCTTCGTGATTTCGTCCAGAACTCGTTGATTGTCGTCCGGTCCCTTCCAATCAATTGGTTCGATGAGGCCGAGTATTCCTCCGAGGCCCTTTGGAATCGGGTCGTCAAAACTCACGCGGATGGGAATCACGCGAAGTTGATGGGCTTTCTGACGGGCGGCATTGTGAGCGAGTTCGACTTCAAAGGTAAACATTTCGTTGTCCACCGAAGAGGATGAAATCAATGGAATCACGAAATCGGCGTTCTGGATCTGGTCTTGCCGATTCTTGGCCCAATCAAGACTCAGAGTTCGCTCGCGATCTGTGAAGACTCGGCAACCGCGCTCCGTCATCGTCCTTTCAATTTGCGATAGAACGTATTCGTCCGGTTGCGCATTGCATTGATGCAAGATGGCAATTTTCAACCGGGACGCTGCGGGACGAGGTGCCTCCGCTTCCGAGTGGGGAGCCGGAGGAACCCCGGTTTGCTGCCGTTCGTCTCTTAGCTCGAATGATCGATCGGTTGGCATACGCTGGAAATCAGCGAATAAAGGGTGCAACGGCGTTCGCCCCCAATCCGACTTTGTCAAAATGACTGCGGCAGAGCGCGATTTTGGTATGCACATCGTCGTAGCCGGTCGTCTTTCCCGTTTCGTCAACATAGATGAGCGCCCCGCAAACGTGGAAGAGCGTGATCATTTCTCCCTCGTCCACGACAAGGGTATGGGTTTCGCCGGGAGGCTCGAATACGTACATGCCCGCTGTCGCCACCCAATCGTGCTCGAGGTAGCGCCATGAACCTTGGATCACATAACCGTGAACGGGCGCCGGATGCCGGTGCCGATTGAGCATTCCGGCCTTTCGGACTCGCAATAGGTTTACCCACTCGCCGTTGACGGTGTTCAGCAGCAGCGGGCGAAACCAGACATTCTCCGCTTGAGGCACCCAGAGGCGCTCGTCGTTGGGAATCGCTGTCGTGACAAGATCCGAAGCGGCATCGATCGGTTTTGGAAATGATTGCATTGGGACTCGCGAACGTATTCAACCGTGCGGATTGGCTTTAGGCTAAACGCAGGAATAACCACCGTCAATCGGAAGAATCGCGCCCGTTATGAATGCGGCCTGACTGGAACAAAGGAACAATGCCGCGCCCGCAAGATCTTTGGGTTTTCCCCATCGGCGCATCGGTGTCCGATCGACAATCGCGCGATGTCGTTCCGGATCCGTTGACAGAGAATGAGTCATCGCTGTTTCGATCCATCCCGGCGCGATTGCATTGACTCGGATCCCGTCTCGAGCCCAAGCAATGGCGAGCGATTTTGTCAGTTGGACGATTCCTCCCTTGCTTGCGCTGTATGCGGGAACAAAGCCGCTGCCAAAAAGACTGAGCATGGACGCTACGTTCAGAACGCAGCCGCTGCTCTCCGCAAGAAGCGGTTTGCACGCGGTGCACATTCGCATCGTGCCAACCAGATTGATGTCGATCACGCGCTGAAAACCCTCGACCTCATGCTCCTGGTTTTCGCGAAGGATAATTCCTGCGCAGTTAACGAGAATATCCAGCGAATCGAGAGTGTCCACGAAACGCTGGATTGCCGCCTGATCGCTTACATCAAGGGTTTCTAGCCGGACGCCTGCCGTGTTGCCGTCGCGCAACTCCGCGTTGTCGATATAGCGATCCGTGACCCACACGGTGGAGCCTTCGGAAGCGAAGGCGGACGCGATCGCGCTCCCTATTCCGCGCGCGCCTCCTGTCACCAGTATTGTCTTTTCTTTCGGCATTCGCGAGGCGCGAATAAGACGGGCTGTTTCTAGCGCCAAACGTACTCCGCGGCGACCTCGTTCTTGAGCCGGCTGTTGGTTTCCGCGATTCTACCCGCCATAACGCGCGCGATTGCGAATAACACGGGACCCGCGAGAGCCGGCACTTGCTTGATAAGCAGCAAAAAGGCTTCCGCGCTCAGGCGGAGCAAGCGTGTGTCGGATTCCGATAGGATATCGGCCGAACGCGGACTTTGAGTGAACATCGCCATCTCTCCGAAGAACTCGCCGCTCTTGATAACTCCCAGCTTTGTCTCGTCGTATTGAACGAGCAGCCGAACCCGGACTTCCCCGGAAAGCACAAAATAGACCGCGTCCCCGGGATCGCCTTTTTTGATGATCAATTCGTTAGCCGGGATTTGCAGCAGCTCGCCAAACCGCACGAATTGGTCCAGATCGCTGTCGGAGAGGCTTGAGAAAACCTCAAACTGCCGCAGCTCATCCGGGCGGATGGCTTGTCCCGAACCGGATTTCCAATTGAGAGATGCCGCCTCGTGTTTCAGCGCCGAGAAATGTTCGCGCAACGCGTCAATGCTTGAAGCCTGGCGCCAAGTGTTGTCGGCTCCCGAGTGGATCCAGGTGTTTGGCAAAATGCGTTCTTCACCAATCCATTGAACGAGAACCGATTCCTGGATCGGGCCATAAACCATGTTGTCGCAAGCCCAGACTTTGTATGTGGATTCGGGTGAATTGTCGTTCATGGTCTCGATACTCAAATAATTTGCCGAATCAGATTGCCCTGAATGAGGGTCAATCGTTCGTTTCGCCCCAGGTGCGGGTAGTTCAAGAGGTCTTGGTCGAGGCCCATTTGGTGCAGGATTGTGGTGTGGAGATCTCGAAAATGGTAGGGCTCGATCGTTGCCCGAAGTCCGATGTCATCCGTGGCGCCCACAACTTGGCCGCCGCGAATCCCTCCACCGGCCATCCACATTGTGAATCCTAGATTATGATGATCGCGCCCCTTGCCGGTTTGAGCTTCGGGTGACCTGCCGAATTCTCCGCCCCAAACAACGAGTGTGCTGTCGAGCAAGCCTCGGCGTTTTAGATCCTTCAGAAGGCCGGCGATGGGTTTGTCTGTTTCGGACGCCATTCTTAAGTGATTCTCCTCGATATTATCGTGCGCATCCCATTGCTTGTTTCCCGGTCCGCCTCCGGAAACGACGCATACGAACCGAACTCCTTTCTCGACGAGCCGCCGCGCAAGCAAGCAGCGCCGGCCATAATCTTGGGTCGGTTCGGAGCCGGCCCCATAAAGGTCCAGCGTTTCCTGAGGTTCGCTCGATAGATCAAAGACGGAAGGGGCTTCGGTCTGCATCTTGAAGGCAAGATCGTATGTATTGATGCGCGCATTCAACTCGGGGTCGTCCGCATCGAGAACAGCCTCGTTGAGATTGCGAATCAAATCGATAGTTTTGCGGCGCTGTGCCAGCGATATTCCGGCGGGCAAATCGAGGTTCAGAACCGGTTTGTTTCCCGGGCGAAACATGGTTGGCTGATAGCTCGCTGGCAGAAAGCCGTTGGCATACATCGGCTGCCCTGCCTCCAGCGCGCCGTCAGGGTCCGGCATGACCACGTACGCCGGGAGCGATTCGCTTTCCGAGCCGAGTCCGTAAGTGATCCAGGATCCCATGCTTGGGAAACCGGGGATGATGCGCCCGCTGAAGAGCTCGTATTGCGCCGCCGAATGAACCACCATGTCGCCGTAGCAGGATCGAATCACGGCAATGTCGTCAATACATTGCCCGACATGTGGAAACAAATCGGAGACTTCGATGCCGCTCTGGCCGTATTTCTGAAACGTTCGTTTTGTGCCAAGCAGTTTGGCGTCCGGTTTGATGAACTGGTATTTGGCTTCTCCAAACTCGCTCGGACGGGTCTGGCCGTTCAGATTGTTGAGCAGCGGCTTTGGATCAAAGGTTTCGATATGGCTTGGACCCCCCGCCATGAAAAGAAATATCACCGACGTGGCTTTTGGGGGCTGATGAGAGAGCTTCGCCGACAATGGGTTTAGAGCGTCCGCACAAGCGCGCTGTTCACGAAGTAGCGACGCGAGCGCGAGCGAACCGAATCCGCAGAATGCATTGCCGATAAACTCGCGCCGAGTCCGAAGCAATCGAAAATGGCGGGATGAATCCAGCAGTTGGGAATGGGAGGGGTGCGCCGGATCGCTAGTTGACATAAAGAAACGCGTTCAGATTAAACAGAGCCAGGGCCAATTCCTTCAGTGGTTGCGAGGCGAGAAATGCCAGCGCCAAAGTTTTCTCAGCTCCAGTCGGGTAGCGGCCTGTGGCGAGTCGATAAGCGTAATCGATCTGTTCGTTAGGTTCTGGACCAGCTTCCCGGCGTATTCGGTCGGCGAACGCGTGGGCAAGCTCGTTCGCGGTCCGCCCGTTTAGGAGCTCCAAAGCTTGTGGCGCATGTGTGCTCGACTGGCGGCCCGCGCAACTGATTTGGGAAGCAGGCTGGTCAAAAACTTCCATGAAGGGGAGGCGCAGATTCCTTTTGGCAATTAGATAAATGGAACGTCGGCAAAGTTCTTCCTCTCGATTGCTTACGGTCCATTGAGAAGGTTTGTATAATTGATTTACTAGCTCCGGGTCCACGGGGATCATCACACTTCGGCCTCCCGCGCTTGGATTGAGCCGGCCTGAAACGGCGAGCATCGCGTCTCGAATCTCCTCCGCTTCAAGTCTTCTTCGATTGAACCGCCACAGAAGCCGGTTCTCCGGGTCAATTTTCTCCGCGGCGGCTGTTTCCGGAGAGAATGCGGATTGCCGGTACGTGTTGCTCACGAGAATCATCCGGTGAATCGGCTTTGCGCGCCAGCCGTTTCGAACAAATTCGCCGGCCAGATAATCAAGAAGTTCCGGGTGACTTGGGCGATCTCCGTTTTTTCCGAAGTCGTTGGCAGTTTTGACAATTCCCGTGCCGAAATGGGACGACCAGATCCGGTTAACCATCACTCTGGCTGTGAGCGGGTGATTGGCTTCCGTCAACCATTCCGCCAGAGCGATCCTTCGGTTTTGGGTATCGGGCGGCAGTGAAGACGCGCCTGTCGGCAGCAGCACGTCCAAACCTCTCGGCGCAACTCGTTCGCCCTTGCTATCCCAGTTGCCACGCTTCAAGACGTGGATTTCCGTCGGTTCCATGTTGGTTATCGTTGCGATCATGGGTGGTGGAGGCGGAAGACTATTCTCCGCTGCGGCGATCTGCGCTCGAATCTGCTCCTTGGCTTCATCTCCGCTACGCTGAAGCGTTCGTTGAAGCGTGCGGATTTCCCGATTGATTTGCGCCGTTCTGTTTGTCCATTGCTGGGATTGATCAGGGTCTCCCAGAACGACGTCGTTTTCGTGGGTCGCGGCCAGAAAAGCTTGGATCGCGTAATAATCCTTCTGTGGAATCGGATCAAATTTGTGGTCGTGGCAACGGGCGCAACCGATTGTTAATCCCAGAAATGCCGCTCCGACAATGTCGGTCCGCTCTGTCAAAACTTCATTGCGGCTGCTGCTAACTTCCTGATTGCCCGCGTTTCGGCGAACGGCCCCGAGGCGGTGAAAACCCGTGGCGATGAGCAATTCCGGATCTGACGGATCAATTTCGTCGCCCGCCAGTTGTTGACGGATGAACTCGTCGTAAGGCAAATCCCGGTTGAACGCATTAATCACGTAGTCGCGAAACCTCCAGCCGTCCGGAAGATCTCGGTCGTATTCAAAGCCTTCCGTCTCAGCGTATCGAACAACGTCCAGCCAATGTTGCGCCTGCCGTTCACCGTAGTGCGGCGAGTTGAGCAGGCGATCCACCAATTGTTCGTATGCCAAGGGTGATGGATCACTAATGAATCGACGGATCTCCTCGGGATCGGGTGGAAGTCCGGTAAGATCGAAGAAAAGCCGGCGAACTAAGTCTTGCCTGGAAGCGGGCGGAGCCGGATTGATACTGTGGTTCTCAAGTCTTTCTAGAACAAAGGAATCAATCGGGGCCTTAGCCCATTCCCGGTTTTGGACTGCGGGAAGAGCGTGAGAAATGACAGGCTGAAACGACCAGAATTGGCGGTCACTATCCGAGATTTCCATTCCCGTCGTGGGTTTGAGAAGTGGCTCGGATTCTATCGGCGCCTCGGCGGCAGGAACCGAGATCACTACTGCCAGTGCCGAAGCGCGCCAGACTGGCAGAATGATCCTGGAAACGCGGCGGGAATGCAATGCATACAAGTGGGAGATCATAGGCTTTCGTTGATCGCTCATAACGGTTGCCGAACGAACAGCGGTGGCCTTTTTTATCAGTGATTGATCCAAGTGGCTACTGCGAAATCCGCATGAGGTTCTGAACGGACGCATCGCCGAGTAGTGTGTTCAATTGCCTCGCGCAATCGGATCGCGGCTTGTCCCAAGACGCAGCGCTCCCGATCAGATGAATGCGTAACCGAGTTCACCATGGCAGGCTCCGGTCTTCAAATTCATCAAAGCGCCCCAATAGAGCCAAAGCTAACAAAGTTAGAATAGTCTAAGTTTTTGTTTGACTCTTTGCATTCGAACTCTACAGTGGCCGGGTATGCGAATTTATTTAGAAGTGAATCAAAGATAAAAAACATGAGCAGGAAGAACCATCTCAAACTGATAAGCGTTTTCACTTTAACCACCGCCGCGAGCCTGTTTGCAGCCGATAAGAGTCAGTTCCATCTGTTTAATCCGACTCCACGCGAGTGGATGCGCCCATTGAGCACAGATCGACCGGATAAGACCGAGAGCGCATACACTTTGGATGCCGGGCATTTTCAGTTTGAATTGGACGCACTCAATTACTCTTACGACAGACATAACGTGGATAGAACGGACGTGAGTGTTGAAAGTGTGAACATCGCCCCAGTCAATCTTAAGGTGGGAGTGCTCAATAACGTCGATCTCCAGTTGGTTCTCAATCCCTACAGTTCGGTTCGCCAGAATGATCGAACAACCGGTCGCGTCGAAAAGCGCAGTGGCTTCAACGATCTGTTTATCCGTTCGAAATTCAATATCTGGGGGAACGACGGGGGCAGGACAGCGTTGGCGCTGATGCCGGTGGTGAAGATTCCTACCAATCAGGACGGACTCGGGAACGGATCAGTTGAGGGTGGCTTGATCGTGCCCTTGGCCGTGGAGCTACCGTCCAATTGGGCGATGGGATTGATGACCGAAGTTGATTTTGTCCGGGACGATTTTGGCTCCAGCTATCATCCGGAGTTTATCAATACGATTACTTTCGGCCACGACATATGCGGCAACTTGGGCGGATACGTCGAGTTCTTCTCCCTGGTAAACGAAAAGGATACTTCCAACTGGATTGGCACACTTGATTTGGGGCTGACCTACGGATTAAGCGAAGACATCCAACTCGACGCGGGAATCAACATTGGACTGACGCGGTCGGCCGACGATCTTAACCCTTTCTTTGGAATCTCCTGGCGGTTCTAACCCACAGGAATTTCACAAAGCCAGCTCCTAGATTCACACAAATGAAGTTCGTGATTACGTTAAAAAACTTAGGACCATCTAAGATTTCTTCCTTGTTCAAACTTTCTATTATGAGGATCGAACGACTGATTCAAATTCGTGATCGAAATCAAGAAACCAAAATTAGTCGGAACGACGGAGCATCCCGTGCTGGTTGGGTATTGAGTTTGCTCGCGGGGTTACTGGCGTTTTGGCATCCCACGCAAGATGTCCACGCGCACATAGTTCCTCCGGAAAATCTTCATCCGGTCGCAGAAATCTACCGGCGCGCTGTCTTTACGTTGAACTTAAATCCAGTGCAATGGGATCAGATTCGCTCGGATGTGGATGCGTTTGGCAGTTACTGGAAATCGGTTGATTCCACTCAATCGGAGCAATTCAGAAGAAAAGCGGAAACTATCCTGGCAAGGGCGAGCGTCGATCCAGAGAAGCAGAATGATGTTGAGTTTTTGCCCAGGAAAGATGCGGCATTGCACGTTTTTCGCCTGCTGACCCGGTCCGTTGCCAGTCTGATCCAGAATCAACTCATCGCCGCTGAGAGAAACCTCGGCCAGCACGCAAATGCTCTTAAGCACGTGAACGAAGCAAGGGAAATCTATGCTGCCTTCGAGGACGTTGTCTTGGCCACGGACCCGGAGGCCGGCGCTCGCATCGGCATCAACTGGCTAAAGATGATCGGCGCTATCGGGAGTCCCGGGCTATTGGGAGTGGGAGAAATCAAGGCCGATCCGGAACGGTTCGCCCGCGAATCTCGGGATATTTTGGCATACACCCGAGCGAACTTTCACGAAGGAGTAGTGCCGGCGGGACGCAAATTAGCGCCTTGGCCTGTCAATAGCCCATCCTTCAATCCGAACGCTAAACTCCCCGCAAAGCTGCCTCCCGGTCACAATGTGAACAAACAAATTCCGCGTCCGCGTCAGATATTAAACATGACGGCGCGTGGCGTGGACGAATCCGAGACACCGCTGATCGCCGTGGGCGACATGGCGTTCGACAGTTCCTTTATCTATGGCGAACCGATGCGGTCGCTGGGCATGTCCTGCAACACGTGCCACAACAAGAGCATTACAAATCCCAATTTCGTGATCCCCGGATTGTCGGTTCGTCCGGGTGGCATGGATGTTTCCAACGGTTTCTTCGCCCCGCACGCGAACAATGGCGTTTTCGATCCACTCGATATCCCTGATCTTCGCGGAATTCGATTCACGGCGCCATACGGACGAAACGGCCGATTCGCTTCTCTTCGCGAATTCACGCGAAATGTCATCGTCAACGAGTTTAACGGCGATGAACCGGACCCGACGCTTCTAGATGGAATGATCGCCTATATGAACGAATTCGATTTTCTGCCCAACCCGATGTTGAACCGGGACGGCACGCTGAACGAACGGGCCTCCAACGCTGCCCTTCGAGGAGAAAAGCTTTTTAGCCGGGCATTCCCGCGGATGAACGGAATGAGCTGCGCCTCGTGCCACATTCCATCGGCGCAATTCTTGGATCACAAGCGGCACAACATTGGATCCGTTCGAGGTGTCAGTGTCGATTCGATAGACCAGGCTATGGACACTCCGACTCTCCTCAGCGCGAAATTCACACCGCCTTATTTTCACGACGGGAGTTTGCCCACGCTGCGGTCGGTCAACGAATGGTTCAATACCAACTATCAACTCAATCTGAGCGCCTCCGAATTGGACGATCTAACCGCCTACGTGGAAGTCGTTGGAGATGGATCGGACGCATACGAGAACTCGTCGCTTTATTTGGACGCCGAAATGGAGGAGTTCAGTTTCTTTCTTTCCGCATATGAGTTCCTTGACGAAAAGAAAAAACCGGAACTAATCAATGTCACGTTCCAGACGGTGGCGCTGGAAATCCGAAACCACAAATGGGAACTCCAAGATTCTTCGGTGATGCCTGTAATGGATCGTTTGGCAGAGCTGATGGATGAAGCGCATCAGGCCAGCTTAAAGGGCGATCAGGCGCTTGTAGCGAACAAGGTCCGCGAATACCGCAACCTCTACGAGTCGAATGTGGAAATCTTGAAATAGCCTGTTCATGCTCGGACGCTCTCAGCAAAAAAATCACACATGAAACAAAAACTCCTATTGGCGACTTTGAAAACTCCGCCTCGGCGCTCCAAGACTTGGCGGAGTGTCCGCTGGCTGATGAAAGGAATGCCAGTCCACGTATTGGCTATTCTCTTGTATTGCTTGGGAACTCAGCGCCTTCATTCACAAGAATCCGTGAATCCGTCTTCGAGTGTAAAGTCTTACCCCGAAAAAGTCCCATTCGACATCAACGCCGAGCCTCTCAGAATTGCCTTCATCTCATACGCCAATCCGCAGCAGGTTGTCAGGGACACGGAAACGGTCGTCGATTATCTTCGTCCGTTTGTGGGTGCGCCGATCCAGAGCACGGTCACATTGGACTATGGTTCTTCAATCGAGTCCATGCGCGGCGGCAAGACCGATCTGGCATTTGTCGATCCGCTCGCGTTCATGATGGCTCACGAACAGATTGGCGCCGAGCCGCTGCTGCTTGAAATCTACAGTTACGGAAAAGCGGCATATCACTCGAGTATCTGGGTCCACAAGGATAGCGGCATTGAACGGCTTGAAGATTTGAAAGGCAAAACGATCGCATTCGCCGATCAGGTCGATATGTCGGGCCACCTTCTGCCGCGCGAAATCTTCGTCCAGAAAGGCCTCCTGCCGGGAAACCGTTTTGACGGAGAGTTTTTTCAGCAAGTCTATTTTGCTGGAGGAGACGAACAGGCGATCCGGTCGGTGCTGAACCGGTTTGTGACCGCGGCTGGTGTCAGCCAGTACGCGTTACTGCTGCTGCGCCCTGAAGAACGAGACAAAGTCAAAGTGATTGCCACCTCGATCGAGAGTCCTTCGCATTTGTTGATGGCTCGCAAAGGCTTCGATTCCGAAATCAAACAGAGAGTAAAAAGAGCTCTCCTTGCCCTGAATCCTTCGACACCGAATGACAAAGTCGTTCTGAGCAAGTTGTACGGAGTTCAAGGATTTGCGGAGACCAAGCTTTCGGATTTTGCGGAGGTTGCCCGAGTGGCCGCGCGCTACGGATTTGTGAAGGATCCTCAGCGGTTTGCAAACCGGGAAAACGACTGATTTCGAATCGCATATGGTTCGCATCGAGTATCTCCAAGTCAACTATGGCCGCCGTGCCAATGCTCTTTCCATCGATCGATTGGAGATTGACAAGGGCGAACGCGTGGCCGTGATCGGGCCGAGCGGCTCGGGAAAAAGCACGCTGCTGCGAAGCATCAAAGGCTACATTCGTCCCGTTCATGGCAAACTTGAGGTGATGGGCATCGACTTGATTTCGGCGAGTGCCGCGGTTCGCCGCAGAGTCAATCGGCGTGTGGGTTTTGTGTTCCAACAGTTCCATTTGGCACCCCGGCTGACAGTCTTGCAAAACGTTCTCTGCGGGCGTTTGGGAATCACCAATCGTTGGCGATCTCTTTTCGGCCTGTTTTCGGAAAAGGATTGCCGTCTGGCTTGGGAGGCGATTTGCGAAGTGGGTCTCCGGGAACAGCTGCACCAGCGCGCCGACACATTGAGCGGCGGTGAGAAACAACGGGTTGCGGTGGCGCGCGCCGTCGCTCAGGAGCCTTCCATGATTCTCGCTGACGAGCCAGTATCCAGCTTGGATCCTGCGTGGGCCGAGGATGTGCTCGAGTTGATCACTGAAATTCAAACGCATCACCAGACAACCCTGATCATGAGCTTGCATCAACCTCATTTGGCCCGACGATTCGCGAGCCGAGTCATTGGGCTTCAGAGCGGACGCGTGGTTTTTGACGAACCCGCGTCGTCGGTTACCGACGCCCACCTGGAGGAACTTTACCGTGGCAACGAAATTATCAGACTCAATCCTTCCCCCGCCTCCGCCGGGGCGGCTTAAACAAAGAATTCTCCGGATCGGATTTGTTGCGGCCATCACCCTCGTGGTTGTTTGGGCGTGGCGCGGCTCCGGAATTGACATCGCCGCCCTTGCAAAATCCGGCCCTCAGATTTCCAGTTTTCTGGACCGTATGCTGCCTCCGGACTTGACCTGGAACCAAACGGAGGCCAGGCCGTTTGATCCGCCGCTTCGTTTGGCCGGGACCGCCGTCGCGATCACGCTTCAAATCTCGCTGATGGGAACCGTACTGGGAACGGTGTTTGCCCTGTTGCTGGGTTTCGCGGCGTCCGAGAATTTGACGCCGCATTGGGTGCATCATTCCGTCAAGATCGGCTTGGCCGTAATTCGCTCGGTGCCTGTGATTGTTCTGGCGCTCTTGTTTGTTGGTGCTCTCGGATTGGGAGCTTTCCCGGGAGTGCTTGCGATCGCGATCCACTCGATCGGCATGCTCGGAAAGCTTTTTGCCGAAGAATGCGAATGCGTGGACCCAGGGATCTGGGAAGCGATGGACAGTGCGGGAGCAAACTGGCCGCAAAAAGTGCGGTATGCCATCTGGCCTCAGGTGGCGCCGCAGATCTATTCTCTGACCCTGTTTCGCTTCGACATGAATATTCGCGACTCGGCGGTCCTTGGACTCGTGGGCGTGGCTGGACTGGGGCTTTGGATCGAGAATTATCGGCGCGCATTCGATTACGCGAGCGTCGCGACGATGGTGGGCGTGACCATGCTGGTCGTGCTGGCAATCGAACAGACTAGCATTCAAATCCGCCGCTACCTGAAGTAACAGCCTTGGACGAAGGCCGAGCAACGCCCAATCGGTTCATGGGCGGTGAAAACCTCCGGATTGCGGGCGCGACGAAGAACCATGAATCTGGTCTTTGCGCGGTCGCGCCTTGGACTGACGGTCCCCAGTGCGCCTGCCTGAATCGGAACTTTGACTTTCGGGTTCCGGGGAATTCTGTAATCCTATTCTCAACGGATGCTTTACATTCATCACCTCGAGGCGACAGATTTGCCGGAACTTGAGCCCTTTCGCTCGTTGCGGCGGCGGAAGGATATGCAGCGGGAAAACCTGTTCGTTGCGGAAGGTTCCAAGGTAATTCGCAGGTTGCTGGATAGTTCGTTTCCTTTCGAGCTCATCTCGTTTCTAATGACTCGAGAGTGGTTGGAGGAATTGCGTTTGGAACTTGAGGTTCGACCGGAGGCGATTCATGCCTATGTGACCGACAAAAACGGCATTGAAGAGATTATCGGCCATTCGAGCTATCAAGGGGTCAAAGTCTATGCGCGCATTCTGCACTCTCCGAATCTGGATGGGTTGCTTGCGGAAAGCGTCTCGCCTCGGTTGTTGGTTGCCTGCGATGGATTAGCGAACGCGGAGAACATGGGAACGGTGGTTCGCAATAGTGCTGCGTTTGGCGCCCAGGGCATTCTCATTGGAGAAACCTCTTTCAGCCCGTTTCTAACCCGAACGATCCGTGCTTCGATGGGGACGATTTTCGAGCTTCCGGCGATCCACCTGGAAAACCTTGTCGATACATTAAAGGATCTCAAGTGGCAGGGATTCCAGGTCTTCGGCGCGCACCCGCACACGGAAAAGAGAACAATCGCGAAAGCGGATTTCACAGCCGACACATGCATTGTTTTTGGAAGCGAAGGACACGGCTTGTGCGAGGCCGTCCAGGGTGTCTGTCATGAACTTGTTGCCATCCCGATGTCGCGTGAGGTGGACTCGTTGAACGTGGGAAGTTCGGTCGCGGTGTTCCTCTACGAAGTCGCTCGTCAAAGGGGAAGGATGCAAAGCGTGATTCGGGATCACGAAAAACCCTCGAAGAGCCGGTGAATCAAGAAAGGTTATTCGGATCCTCGGCGTAGTCCGCGGTTTTCGACATCCGGAGTACGGGAGAGAGCGGAGGTAAAGTCTCGTTCGGAAAACAAGTCGCCGACTCTCCGGAAAAGCGATACAGTTTCGTTCGATGAACCGAAAATACCTGATACTGAACGAAACCCTCTACGCATATGCGTGCCGGAATCGCAGTCATGCGGGCGACCCTTTGCTCGCGGAGTTGCAGGAAGAGACCCTCAGGGTCACGGAAGAGTTCAGCCGCATGCAGATCAGCCCCGAACAAGGAAGTTTTCTGAGGTTGCTGGCGGCCGCGATCGGCGCGAAATCCGCGATCGAAGTCGGCACGTTCACAGGCTACAGCTCCATTTGCATCGCCCGTGGTTTGGCGGAAGGTGGACGGTTGCTCTGCCTCGACTCCAGCGCGGAATGGACGGATATCGCCCGCCGCTACTGGAATAAGGCCGGAATCCAAGACCGAATCGAACTGCGCCTCGGGCCGGCGATTCCGGCATTGGAACAACTTGAAGAGGATTTGGTATTTGATCTCGCGTTCATCGACGCTGAGAAAACGGAGTATGACGCCTATTTCGAGCGAATCCTCCCGCGCATGCGAACCAACGGCCTGATCCTCTTCGACAATATGCTCTGGGGAGGAAGGCTCGGCAACCCAGCGTGCGACGACGAAACAGGCATGGCGATTCACGCGCTGAATCAAAAACTCGCTCAGGATCCGCGGATCGAGGCCGTTTTGTTACCCTTCGCCGACGGCATTCAACTCTGCAGAAAACGATAAACGGACTCTGCCAACAGATGAAACGGCTCTATATAGTTCGACACGCAAAATCGAGTTGGAGAACTCCAGAACTCAGTGATTTCGAACGGCCGATTAACGACCGCGGCAAACGCGACGCGCCGTTCATGGGGCAACGCTTCAGCAAGTACCGGGTGGAATCCGATCTCATTATCTCAAGTCCCGCAAAACGGGCGATCTCCACCGCGAAAATCATCGCGCGAGAGATCGGTTATCCCGTCAAACAAATTCAGACGGATCAACATCTTTATCTCGCCGACGTGCCCACACTGCTGAAAGCGGTGACGTGTTTGAAGGATACCATGAATGATGTCATGATCTTTGGTCATAATCCCGGGATCACCGAGTTCGCCGAGACTCTGTCGGGCTATCGAATAGGAAACATCCCGACTTGCGGCGTGGTATGCGTCAGTTTCAATGCTTGCGCGTGGCGCGATGTGAAACGCGGGAGCGGTAATTTCGAGTTCTTCGATTTCCCGAAAAAACATCCAGCTTGAGCTTCGATCCCACCCAGAGAATTGCGCGCAGCGTTGCCGAATAAAATTATGTTCGACGATCCGATTCAGTTTTTGAATCGCTACTCCGGCAAACTCGAGACCGAGGCCATCTACGGTGGCAAATGGCTGAATTGGACCTACGGCACCCTCCTTGGAAAAATCTCCCTGCACGGCTTCGTGAAACGCGTTTTCTTTTCACGGTGGTACGGCAGACGCATGGATCATCCAGCCAGTCGCGCCAGGATCAAGCCGTTCATTGAGCAATATCAGCTCGACGTCTCAGAATTCGCCGACGCGCCCGATAGTTTTGGGACTTTCAACGAGTTTTTTTTTCGCAAGCTCAAACCCGAGGCCCGTCCCATCGCGGCCGGCGACGATCTCGCGGTGTTCCCTGCTGACGGGCGGCATCTGGGATTTCAAAATGTGGCGACAATGGACGGGATTTTCGTAAAAGGTCAGTCCTTCGACCTGGCCGACTTACTCGGCGACGCCACACTGGCATCGGACTATCAAGAAGGATCGATGATACTATCCCGCCTGTGCCCGGTGGATTATCATCGATTCCACTTTCCCGTTTCCGGCAAAGCCAGCGCGGCCCGAATGATCAATGGTCCGCTTTACTCCGTGAATCCCGTCGCGCTGAAACAGAACATCCGAATCTTCAGCGAGAATAAACGCGCCATCTGCCGAATCGAAACCCAGCGGTTCGGAACAGTTCTAATGCTAGAAGTCGGCGCCACTTGCGTCGGGACAATGGAGCACACCTACGTGCCCGGCGCGGAAGCCTCCAAGGGCGACGAGAAAGGCTACTTCAGATTCGGCGGCTCCTCGACAATTCTTTTGTTCGAAAAACACCGCATCCGTTTGGACGAAGATCTAGCCGCTAGTTCCCGTAAACATCGCGAGCTTTACGCCAAAATGGGCGACCGCATGGGAGCTGCGATTTAGCCAATCGTTTCTGAATTCGAATCCTCTTCTCGTGACCGAGGGTGCAAGAAAAGAATACCGGCTCCAATGGAGATGCAGAATCCGGCGTCTGCCAAATGAGGAAATGGCGGTATGCTCAGGATAAAGCCGCTGATCAATATGATTATCCGATCGATGCAACCAAAAGCAAAAGCTTGAGAAGGCGGGAATACATCTTGATCTGTTTCGAAATCGTCTGCCTCAATACTGGCTTTGTCAAACCAACTGCCGAGCCGAAACTTCACTCCGAAAACGAGGAATCGGGGTTCCGAAATTGGTGGGTTGGGTGGGACTCGAACCCACGACCAACGGCTTAAAAGGCCGCTGCTCTACCGACTGAGCTACCAACCCAAATAACTGAAGACTAAATACTTAGGAGAAAAAGTTCCGGATTCAAAAATAAAACTTTAACCTGAACCTGTAACCCTGTGCTCAGAGGACGACTCATAAGCACAACGAGCCTTCGGAAAGGGTTCAGAAACAACCCGTTTTCCTAAAAATCAGAGAGAACTTATATCGTCTCGAATCATCGGGGGTTACTATGCCGTGCTCAAGAGAGTGGGCAAGCAATTTCGACTTTAGCTTAGCGAAAGCACACGGGCATCTCATCTGTGATCAACCGCCGAGGCCGGCGCAACGACATTCTCGATTACGATCGCTAATTCATTCTGTGCGTCGAAAATCGCCGCTGCCCGCCATTCGAACATCTTCAGAGTCATGTGGACAAAAGCGACCGTCGGTATGTCCAAAACTCGCGCGTTACCGGAAGTAGTAGTACAGCCTGTCGTATGTCTGCAGATTCAACCCGTCGTTTTGATGGTTCAAACACCGCGCAGCAGCGGTTTCTAACGCTGTTCCTGCGCAGCGAGCGCGAAATCTTTCGTTATGTGGCGGCTTTGGTGCCCAATCTCTCGGACGCGGACGATATCGTCCAACAAACGGCCCTCGCGCTCTGGGAGAAGTTCGATGCGTATGATCCCGCTCTGCCGTTTACGCCATGGGCCTGCCGGTTTGCGTTGAACAAAACCAGGCAATGGATCGAACGCCGCCAGCGGTGGCAGGCACTGCTCGAAAACGGACTGGCGGAGGAATTGGCGCGGCGCCGCGAGGTGTTAAAGCCCGAACTGGAACTCCGGCTGAAGCATCTGGAGGGGTGCTTGAGTCAATTGCCCGGAGAGCAGCGTTCTCTCGCCGAGGGTTACTATTTTCGCCGCGACCGCGTTGAGGAATTGGCGGAAAACTTGGGTCGGACGGTCGCGGCGACCTATAAGATGCTGCAACGGGTTCGCCAGGCGCTTCAGGGATGCGTTGAGAACGCCTCCAAACCGGAAGGGATTTCCCCGTGAATGTCGTGTTCCCTTCGGGCGAATTCGATGATGCGGCGGGGGCCGTCTGCAACGGCTCCGCTTCGGATGAGCAATTGCGGGCGCTGAACGGACTGCTCCGAAGCAATCCAACCGCGCGCGATGAGTACATTCTTCGTGTCGAACTCCACTCCCGGCTGGCGTCTGAGCCGGACCTTTTTCCCAAGGTGGAATCCGATGAGACTCCGGCTTTCCACGGCTGGCGAGGCCGCCTGGCTCCGGAAAGCGTTCTTGCAACTCGTTCTTCCCGTCGCGTCCGGGATAGAAAGGTGGCGTGGATCGTCGCGTTGGCCGCCTGCGTTGTCGTGGTAGCGATGGGACTGTGGATATTTCAAATCTCCCGGCCCACCGAGCGCATGGGAGCGACCAGCAAGGCCATCGCGATGCTGAACCGGGCCGTGGACACCCAATGGGGCGATGGGGTCGAAGCTCCACGATTGAGCGCTCCCTTGGAACCAGGCTGGCTGCGACTCAACGCGGGTCTGGCGCAAATCGTCTTTTACAGTGGCGCGCGGGTCGTGGTCGAGGGGCCGGTTGAACTTGAGCTCATCTCTCCGAACGAAGCGGGTTTGCTCAGTGGACGCCTGACAGCCGAGATTCCACCCGAAGCGCGAGGTTTTCGCATCCACACCCCGCAAACGGAAGTGACAGATTTGGGTACGTCCTTCGGTCTGGATGTAAAGACCGGCCGGACGGAGTTGCATGTGCTCAAGGGAAGCGTGGAATTGCGGCTTGCCGCCCAAACAGGAAGGCGGAATTTGACGGAGGGTGCGGGTGTTGTGGTGGAGAATTCGCGTCCGCCACAACTTATCGCCGCCAATCGAGCGGCATTCGCATCCCTTTTCGACCTGCAGGCGAGGTCTGTGGCAGCCGACGCGCAGCGCTTCGATCAGTGGCAGGGGGCAGGCGAACGTTGCAATGCCGACCCTGCGCTGCTCGTGCGCTTCGATTTCGAGGACCCCAAACCGTCAAGCTGGCAACTCCGCAACGTATCCCGGCGGCACGGCGCGATGACCGAGGCCACCATCGTGGGCTGCCAGTGGGTTGAAGGCCGCTGGTCCAAAAAACGCGCGCTCGAATTCCGAGGCGTCAGCGATCGGGTGCGCTTGAACGTTCCTGGCGACTTCGAATCGTTGACTCTCGCCGCGTGGGTGCGGGTTCAGGGATTGGACCGGAAATTGAATTCTCTGTTCATGTGTGACGGATTCGATTCAGGAACCGTCCACTGGCTGATTCGTCACGACGGCGTTTTGGGGCTGACAATCGTCGGTACGCGCTCTGACAACTACCAGATTGTGACCAGCCCTTCTGTACTCACGCTGGACAAATTTGGAATGTGGCTCCATTTGTCCGTTGTGCTCGACGGCCCTTCCCGGCGCGTGGCGCATTACGTCAACGGACTGCCGGTCAGTGAAAAAGAGTTGAAACTCGGACCGCCCTACCGAATCGGCACTGCGGAGCTTGGAAATTGGAATGCCACAGGATTCCCGGAAAACAATCCCTTCATGATTCGCAACTTCAGCGGTGCAATGGATGAATTCTGCCTGTTTGAACGGGCCCTGGACGGCGACGAGATTCGCGAACACTATCACCGTGGTAAACCCCAATCCGAAACCAT
>JAQBVM010000087.1 GCA_027623095.1 Verrucomicrobiota bacterium | reverse complement strand
CACAATTGGGTGCTCGAGAACCCTGAGATTTCTTCGTTATCTTGACAGTCATTGCGCCAGGATGACGACGAGTTCGAAAAATGTCCCGCGAAAAGTTGGAAATGCTTAAGAGTCACAACTCTACCACCCGTTCTGCCGAAGCCGTGGGTGCAATCCACCCCGCATCGTTCATATACGAAGGCCAATCCACGAGGACCACGTCGAAGAATCCATTGAATCCTTTCATCATGCCCTTCAGCTCCGAGTTGTAGATGGAGTTGGATCGTGCAATCGGATCGCGGCTTGTCCCAAGCCGCAGCGATCCCGATCGAATCGGTGCTTCGGCTTGATTCCGCCGCGAAGCATATTTTTCGGGTGCTGCGGGCTGAGACATCCCACGGTCGGACGGATGTTCCAACCAAGTCGGAAATGCACGGATTTGCAGAAGCTCTGGACATTCGTTCTCGACGCGCACCCACCGTGTGGTTAACTCATTTTGTCCTTGGCGAAGCAAATAGCGCGGAGGAAATAACAATTAACGGCGAGGCTCCCACGCGGGCGCTTTTTAGTGTATTCACATATGGGAACGATGTCTCCATCGGCTAGAATAGAGGGCTCTTTGCCCGAAGACGATTGCGTCGCGACCGGGGAGAAGTGCGGCCTGACCACGAAACTGACCTATCGCCAGCGTTTCCTGAGCGCATTGCACTGCCGCCCTGTGGATTACCCGCCCGTGTGGTTGATGCGTCAGGCGGGCCGCGTGTTGCCGGAATACCGGGCCCTGAAAGAAAAGCACAGTTTTCTTGAGATGGTGCAGTCTCCCACCTTGGCGGCAGAGGTCACGCTCCAGCCTATCCGGCGGTTCGGATTCGACGCCGCAATCCTCTTTAGCGATATTCTTGTGATCTCGGAAGCGCTTGGGCAAGGCTACAACTTCCGCGACGGAGGAGGGATTCAGATGGACTTCGCGATTGAATCCGCCGCCGATATCGACCGGCTCGATGCCAGGCGCGTCACAGATCATCTTTCGTATGTCTCTCAGACGCTCTCCATCCTCCGGCGCGAGCTTGGCGAAGAAAGGGCGTTGATCGGATTTGCCGGATCGCCCTGGACGCTCGCGAATTTCATGCTGGAAGGAGGCAGCACTCGGGAGTTCACAAAAGCGAAAGCTCTGTTTTACGAAAACCCGGCGCTCTTCAACCGCCTTGCCGAGATTCTGACAACGGCTGTCATTGAATTCCTGAAACTGCAAATTCAAGCGGGCGCCGACGCGGTTCAGGTCTTTGACAGCCTGGGCGGCTTGCTCGCCGACAATGTTTTCGAGCCGGCTTCTTGCCGCTGGATCCGCACGATTGTCGCGTCGCTTGAAAAACAGGCGCCGGTGATTGTTTTCTCAAAAGGAACACACGGCAACTGGGACGCGCTTGTCGGGACAGGCGCAAATGTGCTTGGACTCGACTGGACGGTCAACATGGCGCGCGTCAGCCGCGAACTCCCGGAGACGGTTGGTCTTCAAGGAAACCTCGATCCCGCAGTCCTGCAAACCACACCCGAGGTCGCAGCCCGGGAAACCGGTCGCATTCTAGCTGAGATGCGGAACCGCCCTGGACATATTTTCAACCTCGGCCACGGCGTGCCACCCGGCGCGAAATTGGAGAATATAGAGTCGATGATTCATACTATTCGCAAAACCGCATGAGCACTCTGAGCGAATCCAGTCCGTTGCGGGTCGATCTGGAACTTGTCAAGAAATACAACGTTCCCGGCCCCCGCTACACTTCCTATCCGCCCGCAACGCGATTTGCCGAAGAGACGCCAAAAGAGCTCTTGCTGAAAAAGATCCTGGAAAACAACGAAACACGCCGGCCGCTTTCACTCTATTTTCATCTTCCCTTCTGCCAGTCACTTTGCTGGTTCTGTGGATGCACAACCGTGATTACCACGAAACAGGAGGCGAGCCATGGTTACCTTGATATTCTCGACAAGGAACTGGCGTGGATGGGGAAGCACTTGAATCCCGAACGCAAAGTGGTGCAACTACACTTCGGTGGTGGCACCCCGACGTTTCTGCTCCCGGACGAGATACGTTATTTGGGCCGGATGATTCGAGACCGCTTTGCGCTCGATTCGAAACTCGAAGCGAGTGTCGAGATTGATCCGCGCTGGCTCACGCAGGACCACATCACTGCGTTGGGCGAAGCGGGTTTTAATCGGGCGTCGTTGGGAGTGCAGGACCATAATCCGGAAGTGCAAAAAGCGGTGCATCGGATTCAGCCGTACGAACAGACCAAGGCGGCTATCGATTGGATCCGTGCCGCCGGATTCAAATCCTTGAACATCGACCTTATCTACGGACTCCCGTTGCAAACCCCCGCTTCTTTCGAGAAGACGATCGAGGACATTCTCCTCTTGAATCCTGACCGGTTCGCCGTTTTTAATTACGCCCATGTTCCATGGATCAAGCCCGCGCAGAAATCGCTGAAGGAAGAGAAACGCCCGAACGCGGAAGTCAAACTTGAGATGCTGAAACTCACCATTGAAAAGCTGACGGGAGCCGGCTTCGACTATATCGGGATGGACCATTTCGCGCGGAACGAAGACGAACTGACCGTGGCGCAACGCAACAAGACACTGCAGCGAAACTTTCAGGGTTACAGCACGTGCGGCGACGCCGATATTTACGGATTCGGAATGTCATCGATCTCGCAAACACCCGATATCTATTGGCAGAACCTCAAAGAACTTCCTGCTTATACGTCAGCTCTCAACGCCGGACAATGGCCCGTTGCGAAGGGTTACGTCCTGACAAAAGACGACAAGGTACGGCGCCAAACGATCATGCGTTTGATGTGCGATCTAAGTTTCGACTATGCACAACTCTCGAACGAGATGGGCTTGGATTTTCCGGGCTACTTCAAACGCGAGCTCGAATCCCTTTCCGACATGGAGGCGGACGGCCTGATCCAACGGGACGCCGGGAAACTCGAAGTCACGGAGATAGGACGGTTGTTAATTCGAAACATCGCGATGCGCTTTGACGCGTACGTGGAGGGAGAACAGGAGAGGCGGTATTCAAAAACAATCTAGGCTCCTATGAAATCTGTCGCAATCGTGGGCGGCGGCATCACGGGCCTCACCGCTGCCTACCGGCTTCACCGCAAGAATATTCCCGTCACCGTGTATGAGGCCGCTCCGCGTGTCGGCGGGGTCATTAATACCGAGAGACGCGAGGGGTTCCTTGCGGAGTCCGGGCCCAACTCACTTCTGGAGACTTCCCCAAAAATCACCTCTCTCATAAAAGATCTTGGCCTGGAGAATCGGCGCCTCTATTCCAACCCAGCCGGAAACAAACGTTATGTCGTGCGGGGACGCAAGCCGGTTCCATTGCCGGGTTCACCGGCAGCATTCTTCACCACACCGCTCTTTTCCATAGGCGCAAAACTTAGGCTGGTTGCCGAGCCGTTCATTCGCCGCTCCCCGGAATCGCTCGAAGAGAGTCTGGCGCAATTCGTCAAACGCCGCATCGGCGCCGAGTTTCTCGATTACGCAATCAACCCGTTTGTCGGAGGCGTCTATGCCGGAGATCCCGAACGATTGTCGGTGCGCCAGGCGTTCCCAAAACTCCACGCCCTCGAGCAGCGATATGGATCGTTGATTCTGGGACAATTCTTGGGGGCTCGGGAGCGGCGGCGCCGAAAAGAGGTATCCAAGCAGAGTGCGAAACAACTTTCATTTGACGAGGGTCTTCGAGTCTTGCCAGCCACGCTGGAATCCATACTGGGAGATCGGGTGCGTCTGGGCGCCTCGGCGCTTCGAATCCAGCGGCACTCGGAAGGCTGGAAGCTCGGTGTTCGCGAAGGCGGTAAAGAAGTCGAATCCGGCCACTCGGCAATTCTCTTCACCGGCTCCACGCACCGGCTGGCGGATCTTCGCATCACAACTCCCGAACCTTTGGATGTTGGCATGTTTTCCGAGATTCACTACCCCCCCGTCGCCAGCGTTGCGCTCGGATTTCGGCGCTCGGACGTGGAGCATCCACTTGACGGTTTCGGAATGCTCATTCCCGAAGTCGAGCGATTCCACATCTTGGGCAGTCTTTTTTCATCGACGCTTTTTCCCAATCGCGCTCCGGATGGGCACGTTCTTCTGACAAACTTCATCGGCGGCACCCGGTCGCCGGATTTGGCGCTTCTGGATCTCGAAGAAATGGAGCGCCTGATTCTGGAAGATCTCGGAGTTTTGCTGGGAGTCCGCGGCAAACCGGTTTACCGGCACTGCGTCGTCTATCAAAAAGCCATTCCACAATACGAGATTGGATACAGCAGATTTAAAGACCGTATGAGCGAACTTGAGAAACGTGCGCCCGGCTTTTTCCTGGCCGGAAACTTCCGAAACGGAATCGCGCTCAGCGACTCGATTGTCGCCGGCCACGATGCGGCGGATCGCATCGAAAAATTCCTGGGGTCACGGGAAAACCCGCCTGACTCCGCCACACTCACCGATATTCCACCCACCACGGCATGAGCAAGAAAGGCGCGCTTCTCGTTAATCTCGGATCACCGGACTCGCCGAGCCTGGGTGATGTGCGGCGTTATCTTCGACAGTTTCTGATGGATGGACGGGTCCTTGACATCCCGTATCCGATTCGATTCTGCGTCGTAAATTTCGCCATTCTTCCGTCCCGCCCCAAACAGTCCGCGGAAGCCTATGAAAAGGTCTGGCTCCCGGAAGGCTCGCCGTTAGTTCACACCAGCAAACGGGTTCGAGCGGAACTGCAGCGACGATTCGAAATTCCGATTGAACTCGCGATGCGCTACCAGAACCCGTCGATCGAATCCGCCGTGCGATCGCTCTCGGAAAAGGGCGTCACGGATCTATTCCTCATTCCTCTCTTTCCGCACTTCGCAATGTCGAGTTTTGAAACCGCCGTTGAGGAGGTAAAACGCTGGATATCCCGGATCACTCCGACGATGCGGCTTCAGGTGATGGAGCCGTTTTTTGACCATCCGGATTTTATCAAGTCGCTGGCGGCTGCGTCCGAGGAATACCTTGCCCGCGACTACGACCACTTGTTGTTTAGTTTCCACGGGCTTCCCGAACGTCACCTGCGCAAAGCCGATCCGAATCAGACGCATTGTCTGGTGGCAAACGACTGCTGCGCGCAACCGAACATCGCCCACAAAACCTGTTACCGCGCCCAATGCTTCAAAACGGTTGAAGCGTTCGTGAAGACAACCGGCATTCCCGAATCGAAATACTCGGTCGCTTTCCAGTCCCGGCTCGGAAAAGAACCTTGGCTCAAGCCCTATACAGACCACGAAGTGGTTCGCCTGGCCAAAGAGGGCGTTAAACGGATGCTGGTCATCTGTCCGGCCTTTGTCTCCGATTGCCTCGAAACCCTGGAAGAAATCGGAATGCGAGCTCGATGCGATTTCCGTGGAGCCGGCGGAGAAGATTTGACTCTGATTCCATGCGTGAACGAGCATCCGCTTTGGATCGACTCCCTCGCCAAATGGATCGAGGCTTTCCGGCAAGGACCAGCCCGCGACACTTCGAACGCCCGCCACAAATCATTGGGGCAGATTTGCTAATGGGTGACCCGTTTACGGCGAAAAGCCGGAAAATGGCCGGGGGACCAAAGGTAAAGCGAGACGAAGAAGAAAACCGTCGCCATTGAAAAACCGTGCATGATTCCGTTGATAAACAATTGAGCAACGTCAATGCCTTCCTCGAGTTCTTTCCAAATCTCCTTGACACTCCAATCGAGAAGGAACGTGAACAATCCGAAGGAGAAAATATCGAGGCTGGACAATAGGATCCAGCCTTCGCCGCAGACCATCCACAGACCGACACCCACAAGTGCGCTTAACGCGTAAACAATGAATCCATGAGAAGAACTGGCCATCAGGCGGCTCGTGTTCAGGACGAATCGGCCGACTCGCTTAATTTGATTTCGCCAGTCGTTCCTGTTTCGGTCCCATTTTTCTTCCTGGTGAGAGATCGACGCGCTCGCAAGGTCGGTGACCTTCTGCCGAGCCTGATTGATCTCCGTGGAAAGCAGGGTGGGCGCGGAATCGTCGAGTGCCGCCGTCTCCACTTCTGCCGAGAATTCGTCCAGCTCTCGTAAATCTTCTGCCATGTCGCCCAATCGTGAAATCTTCATCCGAACCAACTCCCATCGTTCCTGGTTCGACACGCTTTCACGAATGATGACCATGGCATTCAGCATCTCTCCGATTCGCTCTGTTTTCTGGCGTTCCGTCAAGAGAACCGAATCCATTCGGGAGATGATCATTCCGAGGAGGTTTACGTATTCCCGCTCGATCTGTTCTATTTCGATTGCGGGAAGCGGGAATGGGAGGTGGTCAGGAAATCTTCCGAGGCCTGGATTACCGCCTGCTCGGAATTCTCGTACAAACGCTTGGTGCGGGAAACGTGTTCCAAGAGTGTCGCAACGAGATTGAGCGTCCCATTCAATCGAGCCAGACGCCTAAGAGCGAATTCGGTGGTGCGCTCGCGGGCCAGTTCATCCGGAAGCGGGGCGGCGAGATTGCCGAGTAGCCGGCCAACCGCGAGTCGGCCCTTCTCAGAAATTTCAGAGTGCTCTCGCGCAGGACAGCATCGCCGGCGTTCCGCCCGCCCCCCCCGCATAGTCTCGCAGACCGAATCGATCCTCGGCTCCGAGGTCGGACCGCCCGAAAAGGTCGAGGAGTATCAGCAGGGCCTCGCCGCGGCAATCGCATTTGGCGCGGTCGAATTTGAAAAACGGATTCGCTTTGGCCGCGCCGTGACAGCCAAGCGATTCCAGAATAGATTCGTTGCCGTATGAACACCGTTGCCTTCTACGACACCAAACCGTACGACCGCGAATACTTCGAGCGCGCCCCGGACGTCAGCCAGCTTCACTGCCAGTTCCACGAGTTTCGTCTCACCGCCGAAACCGTTGCCAGCGTGAACGGGGCGCAAGCCGTCTGCGTGTTCGTCAACGACCGCCTCGACAGTGCGTGCCTGGAGCAGCTTCACCTCGCCGGCGTGCGGCTGGTGGCGCTCAGGTGCGCGGGGTTTAACAACGTGGACCTTGGCGCCGCGAATGCGCTCGGCCTGGCCGTCACGCGCGTGCCGGCTTATTCGCCGCACGCCGTCGCCGAACACACCGTGGGCCTGCTCCTCACGCTCAATCGCAAAATTCACCGCGCCTACAATCGGGTGCGTGAACACAATTTCTCGCTCAGCGGACTGGTCGGCTTCGACCTCCATGGCAAGACCATCGGCGTCGTGGGCACCGGAAAGATTGGCCGCATCACAGCGCAGATTTTTCGCGGCTTTGACGCGGAAGTCATCGCCTTCGACCCGTTCCCTTCGCCCGATTGGGCCGTTCGGCACGGTGTGACCTACACCGATTTCGCGGCGATGCTGGCGCGCAGCGATATTCTTACGCTGCACCTGCCGTTGACCCCGGAGACCCATCACCTGCTAAACGAGCGCACTTTGGCGCAACTCAAACCGGGCGCGCACGTCATCAACACCAGCCGCGGCAAGCTCATCGAGACCGGCGCGCTGATTGCCCGCCTCAAGAGCGGCGCGCTTGGCGGCGTGGCCCTGGACGTTTATGAAGAGGAGGAAGGCATCTTCTTCGAGGACCATTCCGACGCGGTATTGCAGGACGACGAGTTGAATCTGCTGCTTTCCTTTCCGAACGTGCTCATCACCGCGCACCAGGCGTTCCTTACCCGGGAAGCGCTGGGCGAAATCGCCCGCGTCACGGTCGGGAACTTGTTGCGCGCGGACTCCGGAAACTTTCTAGACGGTACGTTGCTGACCTCGCCTCGTCATAACTGCGAGTGAAACGGCGTGGTGAGTTTTTCCATGATTCGCTTCCAGATGGAACGTTCTTTCCACTCCTCATAGATCACCCTGCTCGAGCGGGCTTTGTCTTCCTCAAACACGCGCACTTGCTCCTCCGCGAAGTCCGCCGCGAACACATTGAGATTGGCTTCATCATTCAGTCGAAATGATCGGTTGTCGAAATTCGCGGAACCGACCGAAACCCAGACATCGTCCACGACCATTAGTTTGCAGTGGTACATGGTCGGTTCATACTCGTAGATCTTGGCGCCCGCGTTCAAAAGCGGACCCCACTTCGATCGAGAAGCATGGCGGGCGATGCGGACGTCTGTCTGCGCGCCGGGAACGATAATTTCCACGGAAACACCACGCTGGCAGGCCTCCACCAGAGCGCGGGATGCCAGTCTGCCCGGAATGAAATACGGCACGGATAAGCGGATGGATTCGCGCGCGGCGGCGATCGAGAGGAGATACATGAGCTGGACACTTTGGATCCCGTCACGGGGCGAGCTCTTAAAGACTTGGGCATATGCCGTTCCAACGGGTTCCAGTTCCGGGAAATACTCCGGTCCATCAATGATTCGGCTGCTTGTTCGAGCCCAGTTGTCCATGAATGCGCTCTGCATCTGTGCGACGGCGGGCCCTTCCAGGCGGAATTGCGAGTCGCGCCAATGGGCCGGAGAATCCGCGTCGCCCTGCCAAAAATCCGCGACCCCAGCGCCTCCGATAAACCCCACGGAGCCGTCCACGATTAACAGTTTTCGATGATCGCGATGGTTGATCCTGGCGAGATCATACCAGACAAGCGGGTTGTATTTTCTCACTTCCACGCCCGAGCGCGACATCTGGGAGAGCAAGGAGGAATCAATTTTCCTGGAACCAAGCCAATCAATCAGCACATGCACCTTCACGCCGGCCCGCGCCCTCTCGGCAAGCGCGTCCGAGAACATTCGGCCGACATTGCCCGACCAGTAAATATAGGTTTCAAAGTTAATCGATTTCCGCGCGCCGCGGATTGCATCCAGCATCGCAGGGAAGATTTGATCTCCATTGATCAGTCCGGTTACCCGGTTTCCCCCCACTACTCCAGGGACAACGAGATTCGCCATCGAACGGAGGAATTGCGGATCGGTGACACCGTAGCGGGGCTCGATCTCGTACTGAATTCTGCGGCCTTGATAGTTGGCGCAACCGCAAAGAATGACGGTAATCGCTGCAACGACCGCGCAGGATACAATCCGTTCGGAGACGGAACGGCGAAATTCTAGAGTTGTCCTCGACACAGAGGCCGGATGGTAAACGTCTCGGTGACTTTTCCAACCATAGAATGCCAGCCTTCTCCGTCTCACGGGTCTGCCTCAGAGGCCCGTTGGATGATCGAGGAACGACCAGGGGACCGAGAATTTCTTCGAGAGGTGGGCTGCGAGCGCTTTGACGCCGAATGTTTCGGTCGCATAATGTCCGCCGTAGAAAACGTTGATCTGCAGCTCTTCCGCAGCCGCAAACGTCCAGTGGGATCCTTCACCTGTGATGAATGTGTCCACTCCCTCGCTGGCAGCCAGTTGAAGCTCGTTTCCAGCGCCTCCAGTGACGATGCCCACTCGTCTGCAAACCATTGGCCCCCCTGGCACGAGGATCGGTTCCCGTCCGAGGATTTGCGCAAGCAACTTTTGCAGCTTCTCACGAGCGATCTTTGTTTTGGATTGCAGGCCAATGAACTGGCCTTTGTGAAAAAAGAACGGTTTCAATTTTTCGAGACCGAGCGCTGCGCAGAGCCGCGCATTGTTCCCAAAACGCGAGTGCGCGTCCAACGGGAGGTGCGAACTGTACACCGCAAGATTGTTCTCAATCAGCAAACGAATGGATTGGTAGCGATTTCCCGTCCAGGGGTGGGTTTTTCCCCAAAAGAGACCGTGATGGACCAGCAACAGATCGGCTTTTTCAGCAATCGCGAGCTGAATGGTGGCGAGGCTCGCATCGACGGCCGCCGCGATTCGGGTCACTTTTCCCGAATTCTCGACTTGCAGACCATTTGAGGCGCCCGCCCAGTCGTTGAATTCGTCCGGCTTCAGCAATCGATCGCAGTAACGCGTCAGGGTGGATAGCGTAGATTTGGACATAAAAGCATCGAATCGGGCTTGGCAGCGCAATGCAAGGATTCAAATGGAACCCGTCCGTGAGATTTTTTATCACTCGTATTGAATTCTTCGGCCACGTACCTATAGTGCGCTGGTTTTTGAATTAACAATGAGCGAGTTTTCCGACGCGTCCGGGCAATGGGACATCCAATCCGCGCGCACTCTTTACAACATAGATCGATGGGGGTCAGACTATTTTGACATCAACCCCCAGGGGCACGTGGTTGCTTCGCCGGTTCAGAAGGCGGGCGCGCAAGTCGATATCACCGACGTCATCGAAGAGGCGAAAGGCCGCGGACTCAAGCTCCCGCTATTGATCCGTTTTCAGGACATTCTTCGCCATCGTGTCGAAGCGATCAACCTGGCCTTTCGTAATTCGATCACTGAGTTTGGATTTAAGGGGCGGTATCGAGGTGTTTTCCCGATCAAAGTGAACCAGCTTCGAGAAGTGGTTGAGGAGATCCTTGACGCTGGCAAACCGTATCAATTCGGACTCGAGGTCGGCAGCAAACCTGAGCTTTTTGCCGGGCTGGCGTTGCAGGAGCAAACCGGCAGCTTGATTATTTGCAACGGGTACAAGGACACGACTTTTATCCGAATGGCGCTGATGGGAATTAAGCTCAACAAGACCGTGATTTTGGTCGTCGAAAAACTTGAGGAACTGAAGCAGATTCTCGCTGTGTCCAAGCAAGTCGGTGTCGAACCGTTAATTGGGATAAGAGCCCGGCTTCTGAGCAAGGGCAAGGGGAAGTGGGCGGAGAGTGGCGGCGAAAACGCGAAGTTCGGCTTAAGTACTTTGGAGCTGCTGACTGCGACAGAATTGTTAAAAACCGAGGGGCTCACCCATTGCTTCAAGCTGCTGCATTTTCACATCGGATCCCAAGTTCCGGACATCTTGACCGTTAAAAAGGCTGTTCAGGAAGCCGCGCGTTTCTATGCCAAACTCTATAAAATGGGATTTCCGGTCCAGTACATTGATGTGGGCGGCGGTTTGGGTGTTGATTACGATGGCAGCCGGTCTGCGTTTGACAGTTCCACCAACTATTCACTGCAAGAATACACAAACGACGTGGTGTATTACATCGGCGATGTCTGCAATGCCGAAACGGTTCCGCACCCGGATATTATCAGTGAAAGCGGACGCGCCATTGTGGCGCATCATAGTGTGCTGATTGTCGAGGTTTTTGGCGCGATTGCGAAGACGCGGCCGGATACAGGTCTCATTTATACCGACAACGAGCATGCGCTGGTGCGGGAGCTTCTCGATATTCGGAAGAATCTCGCGAAGCTGAACAAACTCGAGGCTTACCATGACGCGCTCGAGCGCAAAGAGGACGCGCATACGATGTTTACGCTCGGGTTGCTCGATCTGCCAGACAAAGCAAAGATCGAGAGCCTTTACTGGGAGATAAGCCTGGCTGTCGTTCAAACCTTTCGCGGTCAAGCGTATGTTCCGGAAGAAATTCGAGAGCTCGAAGATCATTTGGGAGATCAGTATTTGTGCAATTTCTCCGTCTTCCAATCCCTGCTGGATCATTGGGCTCTTGGGCAACTCTTTCCGATCATGCCAGTCAGCCGTTTGACGGAGCGTCCGACTCGTGAAACCACTCTTGTGGATATCAGTTGCGATTCCGACGGGCAGATTAACAAGTTTATCGACCTGCGGGATGTGCGCGACACTCTTCCGCTTCACGCCCTCGAGTTCAATGGCAATCGCTCGGAACCGTACTATTTGGGAATTTTTCTGATGGGCGCTTATCAGGATATCATGGGAGATTTGCACAACCTCTTTGGGCGTGTGAATGAAGTACACGTCTTCTTGGATCCGGACGAACCTGCCGGTTACTATATCGAGGAGATCATTGAAGGGAACACGATCGTGGAGACGTTGAGTGCGGTCCAGTATGACGAAAACGAACTGAAACGCCAGATGAAGGCGCAGATCGATTCGGCTATTAAGTCGGACAAGATGAAGCCGTCCGATGCGATGCGCCTCCTCGACGAATACGAGCGAGGCCTCAAGGAATACACCTATCTTACGATTTAGGGCGGCAATCGCGAATGTTTCCGAACGCTCAGAAAGCCGAATTGCTGCGCTCGCTCGGACAGGTCGTTCGCGGCCTCTCCGTGCTCTTTTGGAGTCTTCCGGTCACGTTGCTAGTTTGTGTCAAGACGGCGACGAGCGAGTTATTGAATCCCTTCGGAATCCTTCCGCCACTAATCGCCACGGGCATGCTCGCGTACGGTTTGTGGCAGTTAAGCGCCTTCCAAATGCAGGAACGTGTTTGGCGCCTGATCCTTGATCGCACCAAGTTTTTGAGTGTGGCGAATGTGGGCCTGTCGCCCTTCGTGTATTGGTGGCACGAACTTCCCGACGTCCCCATGTACGGGTTGGCGGTTGGGATTCTTATGCTCTCCAGCCTGCTCTTCTTATTCAACTTGAACCAGGTCATGGGACGGCTGGCAGCGATGCTTCCCGATGAAACGCTTCGATTGGAGACGCGCTTTTTTACTTCACTCAACCTTTATCTTTTGGTTGGTCTTGTGTCGGCTTCCGCGGTGTTTCTGTCCTTGCAAGAGATCGCCAACCTGCCGCGGGTAGTCATCGCTGTGTTGAATGTGCTGGATGCCACAAAGCACATACTTCTTGTCTTCTTAATTCTCCTTCCACTGGCCGTTACGATGACCATGATTTGGAAGATTAAGGAAGTGATCCTCGGAAGCGTCTTCGAATCGGATTCCTAATTCAGAAGGTGGTACCAGTTGTCTCGTTGACACGGTTCGTATCCGAGGTCTTGAATCAGGCGGCGCATGTCTTCAACAGACATCCGGAATGTGGCGCCGGCCTGGGAAACAACGTTCTCCTCGAGCATGATGCTTCCCAAATCGTTTGCTCCGAACTTCAAGGCCACTTGGCCAATCTCCAATCCCTGCGTGACCCACGAGCTTTGAATATTGGGAATGTTGTCCAGATAAATCCGGCTTAACGCCTGCGTCCGCAAATACTCCGTTGCGCCAACCGTCGGCGCGCGAAGCCGGGTGTTTTCCGCCTGAAACGTCCAGGCGATAAAAGCGGTGAATCCGCCCGTTGCCTCTTGTTGCGCGCGGATGCGCTCCAGATGTTCAATTCGTTCCTCGACGGTTTCCACGTGGCCGAACATCATTGTCGCCGAAGATTTCAAACCCAGCCGGTGGGCCACATCCATGACCTCCAACCACTCGTCGCTGGTTGCTTTGAACGGTGAGATCCGCTTTCGCACTCGGTCCACGAGTATCTCTCCCCCTCCACCCGGAATCGATCCCAGACCGGCCTCGACGAACTTCGAGATAATCTCTTCCAAAGACAACCCGAATACTTCGCGGAAATGGATGAATTCGCTTGGACTGAACCCGTGAATGTTAATCCGCGGAAAATTGCCTTTGATGTGGGATAACAGATCCAGATACCATTCCAAGGATAGCTTCGGATGATGGCCGCCCTGCATGAGGATTTGAGTGCCGCCATGCGCGATCGTCTCCTCGATCTTCCGATCCATTTCCTCGTGCGTGATCACATACGCATCGTCATCTTTTTCAACCCTGTAAAAGGCGCAGAATTTGCAATAAACGTTGCAGACGTTCGTATAGTTGATGTTTCGATCCACGATGTAGGTCACCACCTCGTTGCCGCGCCCTCCGTAAGAATCGGCTTTCGCCAGTTGCCGGCGCCGGTCCGCTAGGAATCCGAGTTCTTCCAGTGGAAGATGATAAAGCCGGAGGGCTTCTCCCTGGCTCACGCGCCGCCCATTCCAAACCTTTTCAAGCAGATTGTCCGTTGCTGTCTCGATTATCACGGAGTTCACAGTAGCGGGCATCGCGAGCAAACGCAAAACGGAATCCTAAAGAATGCGACCCATGAACCATTCAAGAATTGGTGGGGCGACACTCTGTGGAGCCCTGCCATCTGACACTGTTGGGACTAGAATGTTGTCGAATCGATGAACGACAACCTTTCAGAGGATCTATTCCTGACGGAACCCGCTGGGGGTTATGGAAATCAGCGGCAATATGTTTCGAAGGTCCTGCCAATCGCTGATGTTCGGCAAGCGGAAGTCGAAGCGAATCTCCGCAAAGCCTTCTCAAGGTTCATCGAGATTCGAAAAGTTGAAGTGGTCGTTTTTGAATCGATGTCAGCTGCGGATTTGGCACAAGCGATTTCAGAGTATTCGCCTGCTTCTTGCTAAAGTCGATGGGAGGAAGATCTGATGCTTCAAACTCGGCATCGGCTAATATGTGGCGACGCTCGCGATCTTTCGTTTATCCCGGATCAGAGCGTTCATCTTGTAGTGACGTCACCACCATACTGGACGCTCAAGGAATACAGAGACCATCCGGACCAACTCGGCCATGTTAAGGACTACGAGCAGTTTCTCGCCGAAACCAACAAGGTCTGGAAGCACTGCCTTCGAGTTCTCGTTCCGGGCGGACGCCTTGTGTGTGTGGTTGGAGATGTTTGTCTGTCTCGCAAGGAGAATGGCAGGCATTTGGTGATGCCTTTGCATTCGGATATCACGGTTGCATGCAGGAAGATGGGTTTCGACAACTTGAATCCGATCATTTGGTTAAAAATTTCAAACGCGGTTTTTGAAGCCAACAAGACGAGCAAATTCCTGGGTAAACCCTACGAACCGAATGCAATCATCAAAAATGACATGGAGTTTATCCTGATGCAACGGAAGCCAGGTGGTTACCGAAAGCCTACTGAGGAACAACGCCGTCTCAGCTGGATACCGAAGGAAGAATTTCATGAGTGGTGTCAACAGACATGGACATTGACAGGCGCCAGTACGCGAGAACATCCGGCACCGTATCCATTCGAATTGGCATCTCGTCTCGTCCGAATGTTTAGCTTCGTCGGGGATACAGTTCTCGACCCGTTTGCAGGTTCCGGAACGACGCTATTGGCAGCCGCGAAAACCCATCGGAACAGCATCGGAACAGAAGTTGATTCTGATTATTTCCAGCTTGCCCGGCGGCGACTTGAGCGGGAATTGGATGGATTGTTTGGCGAATCAAGTCTTGAATTCGAGCCAGCGACCAATTCAATTTGCCGAGAACGAGCCTTCGGACGACTTTAGGTGGATCGAGTCGGGGATTTTCTTTGGATCAATTCGCACCAGAACGCGGTGCGCGCCGGCCGGCAAATCAGTCGCCGATTCTCCCGGGCCACCGAGTTTCCGGCCATCCACCCAAACTTCGCCCGCAGAAGCGTCGAGGTTGAATGTCACTAAACCGGATTGAAGTGTCTGTAATTCCGCTGCCGCAAAGATATCGAGCGTGCCCACCCATACCGAGCGTTTGCTTGCCTCTTCGATCACGCCGCGCGTCAGCTTTCCGCTGGCAAGCGCGAAGGCGGGCTGCCACATTGGGTCATCCAACGGTTGCGTCCACGCTGGATTGCCATTCCCATTCTGCTGATCGGTGTGGGTATATGTGTAAATGCGCCAGCGGCGGGCCACGCCACCCTTGCTTGCGTCAAACTCACCCGGTTTGCCGAGGCGCGAGAGAAAGGCGATCAAATCGAGCCGGTCCTGTGCCGCAAGATTATCGAGCAAACCGCTCGGCATCAGCGAAACAGGTCCGTTCTGACGGCTTTCAATGTTCTTCTTGGCGACGCTCACTTCCGCGTTGAGCGCGTTCCACAGAATCACTTCCTCCGGTGTTTCTCGCGCCAATGTGCCGGTGTAAGATTCACCGTCTTTCGTCTCGATGTTGACCGAGGCATAGCCTTCTTTGATTTTCGCGCTCGGCAGCAATAATGCTTCCGTCAGATAATCCACGGGCGCGCTGGCGCCGATGCTCGTCATGTCCGGGCCCACCTTGCCGCCGGCGCCCCCGATCGAATGGCACGTCATACACGCGAGATCCGCGCGGCGATAGATAAACTCGCCGCGGACAGGATCGCCGTCAGCCACTGCTTTCGCGGCGAGGTCTTGGATAACTTCGCCCGTTAACGCCGTCGTGTCCGCGGCCAGACCGCCGGCTTTGGCAAACGCGACGACCAAATCGACATCGTTGCGACCGCCTTCGCGCGCGGCGCGCATCCCGGCCTTTGCAACCACTTCGGACAATGAATTTTCCGGCAGCGCCAGCCCCAGCGCCGGGCCCGCGCCTTTCACGGCGAGAACTCCTCGCCACAACTCTAGCGCGGCGGCTTCGTCCGTCGGTAATTTGGCAATCTCAAGGACGCGCGGTACCGCCCGACCAAGATCCACGGAAGCGAGGGCCACGACGGCTTCGCGGCGAATGGCCGCGTCCATGCCACTCCCCGTTAGTGCGCCAAGCGAATCAACCGCCCGATTGCCTCCGATCTGACGGAGTGTGTTGAACGCGGCTTGGCGAAACGCCGAACTGGAGTTCACCGCGCCCGCAAGCTCAACCAGTTTCGGAAAATAGCTTCCGAGCTCCTTCCATTCGCCCGCCAGTTTCAGCGCTTCGAGGCTCACGCTTTCGGCAGCGTTTTCCAACAAAACGCCGATCTGGGCGATCGAACCTGCGGGCCTTTGTTTTCGAAGGCGAGAGGCTTGCGTGAGGGCTCGCAGGGCGCGAGCCGATGCGGCGTCGTCGAAACCGCCGTTCAAGATTTGATCGAAGAGCTGGCGCAATTCCTTCGGCGTGCCGGCAGCACCGATGATTTCAATCCACGGTCCCTGGCCATCACGGCTGAGCCGATCCGACGCGAGAATCTGACCGAGGATGAGACTGGCCTTATCCGGTAGAATCGCTTTCAAGCCAAACTCAAGTTGGCGTTCGTGACCTTCGAGTTTCCACGCCCCGCTTTGGATCGCCGCAATCCAAGGCTCCGCGAGATCATTGATCGTGAGCCAAAGCGCGTAATCCAGCGTGGAATCCATCGGCCTCTCGAGCGCGCTTAGGGCAAGCGCTGCGGATCGTGCCGTCGGGATCTTGGCCAAAGCGCGCAGGGCCTCCAATCGGACGCGCGGATGAACATCGGAAACCGCCGCTTCGAGAAGGGACAAGTCCGCATCCGAAAAACGCTGCCGATGCGCCATGATCCGGACGGCCGCAGCGCGGAAGTTGGAGTTCCGAGAAGTTAACAAGGATTGAATTGGAGCGGCTTCTTCGTTTTGAAAGCGTTCCAGCAACCAGGCTGATTCCAGAAGGGCTTGTTCAGAGGTTTGGGAGCGAGCCCACCTGATGACTTCGGCCGGTGTCATTTTTTTCGCGGCAATACGCAGGCCGGCTTGCCGCCTTGCTTGTTCCTGGGTGAAACCGTTGTCCGACAGAATCTGTGCCAGCAATTCACTGTTTGAACACGTCAGCAGATCCGGATTCTTTGCGAGCGGGCGGCCTTTTGCGGTGACCCGCCAGATGCGGCCGTGCTCGTGATCGCGCCGGGGATCGCGGAAGTCCACCTCGCCGTGCTGAATGATTGGGTTGCTCCAGTCGGCGATGTACAGCGCGCCGTCCGGACCCATGCGCAGATCGATGGGTCGGAACGTCACGTTCGAGGAACGCAGCAAGTCGGGCATTTCCTTGCCAGCCTGGGTCGAGCCCGATTCCGAAAGTTTAAAGCGAACGATGCGGTGCGCGCGGAAATCACACGTGATTGCGTCGCCTTGCCAATCGTCGGGAAAGTTCGGGCTGCGGATCAGTTCCAGGCTGGCGAACTTGGGCCAGTTGCCCGGCGTAATGCTGTCCGCTTCGCGCCGCATATCGGCATAGGTGAAATAGGTCGCGCCCTCCATCGCGTGATAGACGCCTTTGCCACCGGCTCCGTCCGTGAAGAAATCATTCCCATATTGATCCCAGTGATGGCCCCACGGATTGCAAGCGCCCTTGGTGAAAATCTCCATCCGCGAGGTGTCAGGATTAAATCGCCAGATGCCGGCGCTGTTCAGGCGCGCGACTCCGTGCGGTGTCTCGACGTGGGTGTGCGTGTAAATAGACTGATTCATGTAGAAATGGCCATCGTAACCCCAACGCAGCGTGTGCAAGTTGTGATGCGTGTCTTCGGTGCCGAAGCTGGACATCACGATCTGTTTTTCATCCGCCTTGCCGTCGCCGTCGGTGTCCGCGAAATGGAGCAATTGATGGCTTGCCGCAACGTAGCAACCACCCAGGTTGTCTGGCAGCACGCCAGTCGGGATCAATAGGCCGCCGGCGAAAACTCTAGAAGTCTCAGCTTTGCCGTCGCCGTCGGTGTCTTCGAGAACGATCACCGCGTCCTCCGCTTCCTGTCCGGGCCGAATCTGGGGATAGACACGCGAACTCGCGACCCACAGCCGGCCCTGCGCGTCCCAGTTCATTTGGATCGGTTTGTAGAGCAGCGGATTCTCCGCCCACAGCGTCACTTCGAAACCGTCGGCCACCTCAAATGTTGGCAACGGTTGTTCTTTAAAATTGGGATCGCGTTGTTCACCCGGTTTGTCAGCGAGCAACGCCTGCACTTCTTGAAGGGTGCTTGGATCCTGGCCCCTCAGGTTCCGCAGCTTGGTGATGCGACTGTCCCATTCTGCGATGAGCGCGTCGAACTTGGGTATCTCGACAGCGTTCCGGCCTTGTTCATGTTTTCGGAACCCAAATAGGTAGGTCCAATTCTCGGGGCGCCAGCGATGGAAAAAGAGTTCGTTCTTCTTGCGAATGGCGGAGCGGAGAATGTCTTCCGCGCCATTCGGTCCAACGCTCAACGAACCTCCCGACAGCATGCGGACGATCTGTTGCGCGGCGAAATCGTTCCCCGCTTCCGTCAAAGTGACGCCATCTTCACTCCATCGCGGGGCGTCTGGATTGACATCATACCTCGCCGGATCCGTCGGGACATTGAATGAGAGGAAGATTGAGTTACGTTCCATCGCCAGAGCTTGGGTGGCTCGCTGCACGGCCCGTCTTTGCGCATTGTCCGCATCGATCTCGGGAAAAGAGCCGGAGGTTAAGGGCCGGCGAGGAAAGGGGCCAAGCAAGACAAACCGCACCTTCTGTCCGCTCACTTCTTCGATCGCGTCCATGAGCCGGTTCATGCCGGTTTTGAAATCGGGCATACCGGCCTCGCCGCCCTCGAGCGCCGCGGTCACGCCGTAGCTGAGGAACGCGACCGTGGGCTTTACGAGTTCAACCTGTTGTTTCACCCGCCGCAGCCATTCTTCCCTGGATTTATTCCAATCAAAACTCGCGCGAGCCCGTCCCATAGGCGTGTCTCCGGCCCAGGCCAAGTTGCGAAAGGTAACGGCTCGATCTGGAAATGCCGCCGTCAGCCGCGTCTCAATATGGCCGAAATCGACTTCGCGCTCGAAAAAAGTGTCACCGATGAACAGCACGCGATCGCCATCGCGCAATTCAAAGGGTGACGGAGCCGCGGCCGTGGCGCCGAGGACGAAAGCGGAAAACAGAATCGTGAGGACGACGCGGCGAAGACGATAGATTTCTTTCATGAGATAATAACGGTGGTGACACGTCCCGACAGTTAAGCGGCGAGCCATTCGGTGTGCAAGCCGGGAAATCGAAACGAAGAACAGCTCGAAACATGCGGCACGGAGCGCGGGCTGTCCCAGCCCGCAGCACCCGCAAAATACTTCTCGCATCTGGAAAAAGCGGATGCGTCCATCTAACTGGGATCGCTGCGGCTTGGGACAAGCCGCGGTCCGATTGCACAATGCAACTCCACCCACACCTTGGAGTTGCGCCCTTTCCACGGGTAAATGGAGTTTTTAGGTTGAAATGGATTGGGTATGGGTAACCATCGAGACCGTCAATGGGCGATATCGAGGCGGGCTCGCGCCCGTTCTTGTTTGTGAAACCAAGATTATCGAAAGCACTCGAAGAAGAAAGCCGCGTTCGAACAGTCGCGACGCGGCGTGGGGTGCGGATCGTCCAGAACGGAATCGTTTTGAGCGAAGTGCTGGATCGACCCGGCCCGACGCATAGTGTGGTGGACGTGATGGCGGCGGCTGTATGCGGATTCCACGCGGGACCGCGGCTTGCGCTCTTGGGTTTTGAGGGCGGCGGAATGCTGGCGCCGCTTCGGGCGATGGGCGGCGTACAAAGTGTGGACGCGGTGGATACTTCACGCCGCAGTGAGCCGGTGTTTGAGATGTTGTGCCGGAAGTGGTGCGGAGAAGTCCGGTTCCATCATCAGGATGCCGAGGCGTGGCTTTGCGCGGCGCGCGGCCCGTTCGACGGAATCATCGAGGATATTTCCATCTCGCGCGGCGAAGAGGTGGTTCAACCGGAAGCGGTTTGGACGATTCTTCCGCAGTTGGTGCGCCACAGACTGTCGTCGGAGGGAGTGGCGGTTTTTAATTTGTTGAAACCCGTAGAGATCGGGTGGAACGCGGCGATCGGACAAGTAGTGAAAGCCTTCAGAACCGCTCACGTCGTGTTATTCGACGACTTCGAAAACCGGCTTGTTATCGGCGGTAATCACGGGCTTTCCGCTCGCGAGATTTCGGCCCGAATGCGCCAGGAACTCAAGAGAATCCGATCGCGACTGGCGGATCGGATTTCGGTAGGAACCTATCTTCGATCATGAGAACCAGTTTTCCCTTGGTGTGGGCGCCTACGAGAACCGGCGATTGACGTCCGAAACCGTGAGGGTGAAGCTGCGCCGAACCCTGAAATCCAAACAAGAATGGGTTCGACGTGAGTCTCACCCTCCCTCGCAAAACCGAGACCGCGCTAACTTGAGCGTGTTCGCGCGAAGAGGTGTCTCAAATGAGATGGTAGGCGTGAGACCACATCCGCTCAATGAATGATCCCTTTTCCACGCACCTTCCCTCTCGTGTATTTCAAGTATTTCGTGGTTCTACACCGGCTTCTTCCTGAAACACTGGAAATGATTTGTTCAGATCAATATCGATACAGAACTGTCTTGCCGAAGATAATCGCAGGTGTTGTTTGCTTAGCTTGGATCTTGTGATGACGAGCGCGCGGCTTTCGTTGGTGAAGAACAACCGGGCCGGGACCATCGGGGAAGTGCGGGAAGTTAATCATGAATCAATGGATTGCGACTGAAGGCGCTTTCGGCTAGAGTGGCGCCATGGATCATAACGTCGGCGACCAGACCTTTCCCGTGACCAACGTGGAGGAATTCATCGGCAAGACCGTAGGGCGGCGCAAACCGGGGCGTCCTGGCAAGGTGCAGAAAACCGGCCGGGCAATTTATCGGTTGTCCGGATTCAAAGTCTGTGATCCGGGAGTTTACAGATTTGGCTCCCACGAAGAGGCGGACGAATGGATGCTGCAAATGGCGATAAAGAGAGCGCATCTGGCGGCGAAGAGTTAGTCCCACGTCCGCCTGATGAACAGGATTGGATCAATCTATGCCGGATCCTGAACGACCTCGAGGCGCGCTACGTCGGCGGCGGCTTCGCCGCCATTTACGCCGGTCACGGACGATTTACCGAGGAGGAATGATTGTCGTTGACCAGCCTCTGTGGGGACGAGGCGGCCTTCGCAGGCGGGATTGAGGACCGCGGCGCGGTAGCGTTTGAGGTTGGCCTGCACTCGCCGCAACGCCGCCACTCCCGCCTCCAGCCGCGTGAATTGCTTCTCATGCGAGCGGGCCATGGCGATTAAAAAGTCGTGAAAAACGTTCGATTCGTCGTGGCCATCAACTCGCGGCGGCGTTCGAGGGTTCTGAAATCGCGTGCCGGGAACTTCCAAAGCCACCGGAGCGGCTGATAAAGTGACGCCGAGTGATGGCGAGTTTTGTCTCGGAATTCATGGATTAATCAGGGAATTCTGGGCAAAGGAATGGAGGCAGAGGAATGCCCCAATTCTTATTCCTTTGCCTTCATTCCCTTGCCTGCCCACACCGACTTCAATTGCCGCACCGTGAGTTTCACGATCTTCGCTTCCCCCCCGACGGCGTGGATCGATTGCTGCACCGGGCCGAGCGTGGGATTGAAGTAGTGCGCGGAGAAACGTTCTCCACCGAAGGCGTAGGTCTCCAGCGAGAGCCGGTCCACCAGGAAACGGACGCTGATGCGGCCGTTCTGTGGCGCAATCTTGTCGAGCGTCGTCATATCTTTGGCCTTGCCATCGTTCTCGACTCCGCGATGGATGAACGCTTCCTTCGCAACGTCGTAGCTCACGGTGGTGCCGGGCAGGTCGAAGACAATCTGCGCTGCGGTGCCCGGCTCGAAGTCGATGACGAGATCAAGCAGGTCGAGCTTCGGCAGGTTGGCGAGCGCGTTGACGCCGTCGGCGAGAATCATGTTCTCGATGAGCTTCATGTCGCGCAAGAGAGAATCGATTTCTTTGATTGGCCAGACGCGGAGACGGAGACCGTCCTTTGTGCTATGGACCGTGAGGTCGCAAGGAAAAGCCATCTGCTGGTTGAAGGGCAAGCCGTATTGCGTTGCGGAATTGGGGCCGCCGCTCATCCAGCCGATCTGCACAGTGCGGCCTCCGGGAGCATTGTTGAAGCTCTGCGCGGCATAGAAATTTCCCCCACCCTGCTTCTGGGGGCCCGTTTCGGACGTAAAGCTCTTGCCATCAAAGGTGCCGATCTCATAGTCGAAACTCGCGTCGTAAATGACGCATTTGGTCTTGTTGGCGTCGCCGTCCACGCGCGCGAAGAACAGATCCATGCACTCGTAGGCCCAGTCGCGGTCAAAGTCGGAAGTGGCCGTCCAGTCCTTGAGATTCTTGGACGTGAAGAAACGCACCTTGCCGGGTTTGTGCTGCACCCAGAGGACCATCACCCAGTGCTGACTCGGCTCGTGCCAAAAAACCTTGGGATCGCGCTCGCCCTTGTCGAGGCCCTGGTTGGGCACGACGGCGCGACCGTCATTGTGGTAATTCCACTTTGTGCCACTGTCCGTGCTGTAAGCCATGGCCTGATAAAAGTTCGGCTGCTCATTGGCGTAGGTGAAAAAGGCGACGAGTGTCTTCCGCTGACCTGCCTGCACGCCGAGGCTGTTGTTATGATCCACGACGGCGGTGCCGGAGAAGATTGTGCCTGTGCGGCCCTCAATTTCGTAGGGCATCAGCGCGTGGTCGAGTTGTTGCCAGTGCATCATGTCCGTACTGACGGCGTGGCCCCATGTCATGTTGCCCCAGGCCGGGCCATTCGGGTTGTGCTGGAAGAAAAGGTGATACATCTCGCCGTCGAAGACCATGCCGTTGGGATCATTGTGCCAGTTCTTGCGCGACGTGAAATGAAACTGCGGGCGCAACGGCTGGTCGTAGCCAACCCCGGGATAACCCGATGCGGAGAAGCCGGGAGTCAGGCGAAATTCCTGGCTACCCGTTTCCGCAGGTTTCGCTGCTGCAACTGCGGGAACCGGATCGGCCGTGGCGGATAGAGTGGTGAGCGCTGCAATACTCAGGATGCCGGAGATGTGTTTCATCGTTGGATTCGTGAAGTTCTTGGACAGGAGATTAGTTTAAGCTCATCAAGTTGTCACGCGTGTTGTGCGCAGCAAAAACTCCCGGGGCGCATCTCCGAATGAGGACACGCCCGAACCGCTTCTTCTTCTTCGGATTGAGGAGAGGAGCGCGG
>JAQBVM010000086.1 GCA_027623095.1 Verrucomicrobiota bacterium | reverse complement strand
CAAGGCCTTGCCCAGAGGAATGCAGGCAACAGACTGCTCGATGAACTGGCTTGGATAGCCTTCCTTGGGGCGCTCTCGATGGGCCTATTCACAGCGGACTGCATTAGCCGCGAACGCCGCGAAGGAACTCTGGGGCTTTTAGTCCTCTCCAACTTGACGGCTCAGCAGATTGTTCAAGGCAAAATAATGGCGCACGGATTTGTCTCCCTCGCGGCCCTCCTCGGATTTGTTCCAATGATCATGATGACAGTGGCGATCGGCGGCGTGACCGGCACGCACGTCGTGCTCACCAGCCTGGCTTTGCTGAACGTCTTGTTCGTTTCGCTGGCTTCGGGACTGTGGATTTCGACTCTGTTTTCCCAGCGGTCGCACGCGGTTCTTGCGACCGTCGCATTGTTGCTTTTCCTGTCGTTTGGGGCCGAGATTCTGCACGCGGCGTTTGCCGGCAAGGCAACCGCGGCGAACGCGGTGTCGGCCGCCACTTCACTAGGGCTCGCGGGATGGATGAATGCGGGCGGCCAGCCTCTCGGCTTCAGCTCGCGATTCATTGCGTGGTTTTTCGCGTTCAACGGATTGGGCTGGTTTTTTTTCAAACTCGCCGGATCGCGATTGGAGGGAAACTGGCAAGATCAACCGCATCGACACGAGAGGGAACCGGAATCTGATGCCGGCTCCTGCGATCTGATCTTGACCGCAGAGGAGAGGAAACAAGCCGGCAAGGCACGGCCCTCTCTGCTCACCGACCCGCGACCGTGGGAAACCGATCCTGTGCGATGGCGGGCTGAGCGGCTCGGTGCCGTGGAAGGTTTCATCTGGGTGCCGATGTTAGCAAGTTTTCTGGCACAGTTCGGTTTTTTTGTATCGACGGCGTCCGGACGTCCGACGGGCGCCTACTCTTTGAATGGTCTGGCGTCCGGGGGAACAATTATCACTCTGGCGGCGGGCGGGTTAGTCGCGTGGGCGGGCGCCGGTTTTCTGTTGCTGAAGAACGCCGCTTTTATCGTTTGGGCGCGCAGCCGGCTTCGGCGCGATCTGCGCCTTCAACGTCAAGGTCCGTGATCCGGAAACTACACATCCGCCTTTCTGCCCAAAAGGCCAAGACCGACCACAGATGCCGCCTGTGATCGAGCATTCCCATCTCAGGGTACTTTGCGCCGCTCAGCATCCCAAGCTACGTATTTGCTTCGCGCAATGCCCCAACCACCTCCAGGACGATGCCAGCGAATGCGAGCAAAACTCCAATGGAGGCCGATTGAAGATTCGGGAAAACGAGGACAATCAAGATCAATCCTCCCCCGATGGCCGCCCAGAGAGTGCATCGGCGCTGAAACTCGAAACTCATTTCGCGTCCAAACCAGGGAACCAGAGCCGATCCCAGAGAAAGCAACAGCACGAGCCAGCCCAAACCGTAACTGAGCCCGGAGCTTCCAATTCCAATGGACACAATTTGCCCTTGGATGCCGTTGCTCTCGATTGTCGCGAAGGTTTTTGCTCCAATCATTTCGAGAAACCAGGGAATAGGTTGGCCGCGATACACAGAGAACCAGGGAAGTGAAAATCCGATCATCACCAGCGCGGCGCCAATCAGAATCAGTTTTCGCGAAGCACTCATGCTTCCGGTTCGTTCGGTCTGCTTCGGTATCGTCGCACCCAAAGCGTTCAGGAGGTCGGCGCATTCTTCCGCGTTTATTTTTCCCTCATCCAACATTTTCAAAATTCGGTTTCTGTCTCCCGTTAGAAAATCTTCAACGTGAGGCGGGGCTGGAACAGGCTGCGAAGCCAGCGTAATCAATGGATACAATAGGAGCGCGAAAACTCCCATGACCAGCAAACTAAGGAACGAATACCCGAATCCCATGGCGCCGCAAAACGCCATCATGACCGCACAGACCAGATTCCCACCGCTCAGCCACGCCCGCACCCCTTTCGCTCCGGTCTCTTTTTCATCGTCCGTCACTTCCCATCTAACCCATTTGAGATATAGCTTCGCCCCAAATGGAATTGCGAAAACCAAAAACAACCACCGGAACATTACTGAACTTAAAACCACTGGCCAGAACCATGCTCCCTCCCCCGTCCAAAACCACGATCCATTCCACATGTCACTCACCACGGGGAATCGGGACGACACGAAAGAGGGGACCATCCCGACGCCGGGAAAATTAGCCGCAATTCCGAGGAACACGGTTAAAAGCAAGATCAGCAGTGCCGATCGGGCGCCAACCCCCAGGAACCGCCGATACCAAACAAAGACAGCGCACAGCAGCAGCACAGTCACTGAAAGCCCGAAAAAATACGAAGGAAAAAAGCCGAATTGGAACCAATTGTTCGATATCATGTTTGCTCCTTTAAAAGTCGTGTTGCTTCTTTTGCTGTGATGTCGCCCCGTTCGAGCTGATTCAAGATTTCATTCCGGTTAATATGGGGGTTGCGGTTTCCAATCAACTCGTTCACCAAATCCAGTCGTTTGCACACGGTGGGGTACGAAATGCCAAGCTCCTTCTCCACTTCCCGAATGTTCCCCCGAGATTTTAGGAAAACCATGACAAAATCCTGAAGCTCACGCGGTAATCGAAAATACGCCGGAATGGCCATCTTCGTATTGATTTCCGTATCGCAACTGCCACACGAAAGGCGGCTGATGAACAAGGAATCCTCACAGAACGGACACCGAGTAACGACTTTCTTTTCCGGGATCGCCTGCCCGGCGTCAAAGTGGACATCGAGCGTCGTCAAGAATTCCAGAAACTGGCTGATCGTTACGCCGAGATTACCGAGGAGATGACCCGCTTGCAGGACGCTGATCCCGAGCTTAAAAAAACTCCTCGCCTACCAAACCGATCGGTTCCAGGAAACCCAGGCATTCTTAATTCTGGCCAAGCAACAGTTGTCGCAAGGGGGAGCGTGTGCCGGAGCTTGGCTGGACGAAGGCTTGCGCATTGCCTTGCATAAAGAGCCAATCGGCTGACAACAAGGAAACTCTCAAAGCTATTGGTTACTTTGAGAACAATGAAAGCCGCATGCTTTATGGCACCTTCCGGGACAAGGGCTATTCTATTGGCTCTGGAGTGGTCGCGGATGACAGTTTTGCTTTTCTGCAAACGCTTTTTGGCTTTGCCCGGAAGCGCAATACGTTCCGGTTGCCGGAGGGAGTGTCACGAAAACATCCGGCTTTCGGACGAGTGCCGGATACCCTCTTAGCTCGGAAGAGAGGAGTCCCAGTCTTCTCGAATCTCATTCCTCAGAAAAGAGGTACTCCAGGTCTGTCTTGGAAAGGTTGCGCGCGAAGCCTTCTTCGCCCAAGACATCGACGATTGTTTGCGCTTTCCGTTGTTGCAGTTCCCAGATCTTTTCTTCGACCGTTCCCGGCGCGATGAGGCGGTACGCATTCACGGTGTTCGTCTGGCCGATCCGGTGAGACCGGTCGATCGCCTGGGCTTCGACAGCCGGGTTCCACCATGGATCGTACAAAACAACGTAACTCGCCGTCGTGAGATTTAAACCGGTGCCAGCGGCCCGAAGGCTTAGCAGAAAGACCGATGCTTTGGGATCTGTCTGAAACGCTTGAACGACGTCGTGGCGGTTCTTTGTTTCTCCGGCGAGCAAATAAGTTGGAAACTCGCGCTGCGCGCACTCGGTTTGCAGCAATTTGAGCATTTTCACGAACTGGCTAAAGACGAGGACTTTTTGTCCCTCCGCAATCAGGGGCTCCAGCAATTCAAACAATGTGTCGGTCTTGCCGGAGGCGGAGTCATTGCCCACGAGTTGCGGATGACAGCAAATTTGGCGTAATCGGGTCAGAGCCGCGAGCACGTGGATTTTGCTCTGCGCCAATCCTTTCTCCTGAATGGTCTGAAGAACTTTCTCTCGGCTGCGGCGCAACTCAGCCAGATAAAGTTTCCGCTGTTCGGTGTGCAATTCGCAATCGCGGCGTTCCTCAATCCGGTCTGGGAGATCTTCGGCAACCTGTCGTTTCAATCTGCGAAGCATGAGTGGGCGCAGTTTGGCCGAGAGCCGCCGGCGCCCGACTTTTTGCGCCCAGACATTGTCATCCCCTTTCGGTTCGTAGTTTTTCTGAAAGGCATCGGTGGTTCCGAGGTATGCGGGCTGGACGAAATCGACGATGCTCCACAAATCGAGAAGCCGGTTTTCCAAAGGCGTTCCCGTGAGTGCGACGCGGTGATCAGCGCGCAGTTGTTTCACGGACTGGGTGACCTGCGCCGAGGGGTTTTTGATGAACTGCGCTTCATCCAAAATAATCGATCGAAACTCAAACTTCTGAAGAGCCGTCAAATCGCGCCGCAGCAGCGCGTAATTGGTGATGATCAAGTCGTGCTGCGGTATTTGTTTTCGCAAATTATGACGCGCCGCGCCGCTTTCCAGCAACAGCACCCTCAAATGCGGAGTGAACCGATTTGCCTCACGCCGCCAATTGTGCAGCACAGAAGCCGGACAAATCACCAACGAAGGCTTTCGGTCTTGAGAATGCTTTTCTCCCAACCACGCGAGCCAGGTTAGGGTTTGCAGGGTTTTGCCCAGCCCCATGTCGTCCGCGAGCACTCCGCCGAGGCCCAGATGAGCCAGGTGGCAGAGGAAATGAAAACCCGCTTTCTGATAGGGGCGCAACTCCGCCCGAACGCTCGACGGAATCGGCTTTTCAGGAACGCCCTCGAAATCGCTGATCCGCTGGCGAAGTGCTTTTGATGTTGGACTCTCTTGAAACTGGCCCAATGTGCTTTCTTCCAAACCCACCGCCTGAGCGATGGGAACCCTTTGCGGAGTGGCGCTAAGATGTTCCAGACCCAAGCCGGCGATTGTTTCATGCGCGGCTCGCACGACCTCGGAATCCAGTTCCATCCAACCGCTGTCCGGCAGCTTCACAAACCGTCCTGTGGCTGTTTGAAGCCGCCTTAGATCCGCCGGAGTAAGCTTAACACCCTCCGCCTCCCATGAAGCGGAAACGGAGAACCAATCAATGCCGGTCCCCTTAACCTCGAGTCGAGGCCGCAGCGGTTTCGAAACCAAGAACAGACGCTGGAACGCCGGGTCGCCGAGATACTCCGCTCCCGGCGGCCGATCCGGCCAGGCGGCGGCGAGGGTACCGAGGAAATCCTCGTTAGCGTCGCCAACCCAAACTCCGGGTTCGGGTGTGAACCAATCGAGCCGGCGGAGCCAGTAAGTCGCCGGCTCCAACTGAGGATCATCAAGAATCTGCGGTTTCCCATTTCTGGCGCCACGAGAATCTTCCGATTGCCACTCATGCCCATTCCACTGCCACAGACTTCCATCGAGATTGCTTCGGGCCAGCAGTCGCAAGCGCACCGTCTCATCGGCGAGCTCGAAAACAAACTGCGGGGTTGCTGGATGTGTTACACAAAGATCCGCCCAGCGGGAATCCGCCTTGTCGCCGATTTTCCGAAGTGATGTGAGCAGCCTGTGGCTCAGCCGTTTCACTGGAAGGTACGGCCGGCTGATCCAGGCGCTGAGAAAATTGCCGGGCGGAGCCCGGTGAAGCAGGAAAAATGTCGAATCGACCAGGACAAGAGATGGCCGTCCGAAAAACGCGGAGACTTGGTCGAACCCGCGGATCTCGCCATGCGGCAGTTTTAGACGGTGACTGAATGAAAGATCTCCGTCGATGGTTTCCAGATGCGGATCCAATTCAGCAAACTGGCCGTGAAAACTCAAAGCCTTCTGTCCGGAAAGTTCGAGGCGTGAGGTCTGACCCCACCTGGCAAGCCATTGGAGAAGTTCGATTCCAGTGAGCGAAACGAATTCCTGGCCCCGGACCGGATTGGGGTATGTTTCGGTGAGCCACACTATGAAGTCCCAGTCGGCAGCCGAGAACTGTTCCTCCTCATGTGCGGATCGTGCGGTCAGCTCGGTGATTTCAGCCAGCGATCGAGTTTTCTCACCAGTCCTCTGGCGGATAAGTCCGAACCGCACCTTGAGAGAGTGCAAGACTGGGTCATCAGGAACGAGTTCCAGTTCGCATCGAACGCGCAAGGTCGCCCTTGGCGAGTCCAAATGGACAGGCGTGGCGGGAAGCAGCCAGTTTTCAAGAAATCCCACGAGTTCCTGATCTTTCTCGGCTTGCTCCGTCGCGGCGAACCGCTCCATGTTGGCGTGCTGACTCAACTCCGTTGGGATCGGTCGATTCTCGCGAAAGAAGAGCTGGGCTGTTTCTTCCAGACGTTCCTTGCCATGTGTGTTAAGGAGGCGCGGCCACCAGTTCTGTCCCGGAAAATCCTTTCGCGCCAGGGCGAGTTTTTCGAAATAATCTTCCAACAACAACCAAGCGCGCTGGGAGTCGGTGCAATGCGCGAACGAAAGAAGGATTTCCGTACGTTCCGCGACAGCGGTTTTGGAGTCCGCCAACTCGCGCCGAAGGTCGGCAAGTACTCCATAAGTTTTGTTCAGCACCTTGTGGTGCGCATCGTATTTCGTAGCTCCAGACCGTGAAATCTGTCCGTTCTTGCGCGCGACTCTTCCCATATTTTAGATCGTCCGTTTCAAATAATAGCCCTTCATCTCGACACAAACACGCATCGGTGGTCAATGACAAAACGCTGATTAAACGCTTGGCACGATGCGCGGTCGTGGTGCTTTGACAAACGAAGTCTCACGCAAATAGATCGGAATCAACGCATCCGCAGGGACGCGTTCCGCGTTCTGGGCGGCCATTTCTCCGAGAACACGGGCATCCGGATGGAGTGTCCGGCCCTTGGCGAAGAACTTGGTAACTTCCGGGCCAGCGTAAATCATCTCACCTTCATTCGCCTCGTGGGTCTGCGCGGGGTTTCGAATCTCGAGAAAATGCCCACGCTCGCGTGCCTCCTGTGTGATCTTGTAACTTGCGAAATAGTATTCCGCTCGCTGAGCGTCGATAACGATTCCCACCGTCCCAAACCAACCTGAAGCCTGCGCCTGGGCGGCCAAGCAGTCGGCGGTTCCAATTCCGGCGAGTTCGATTGGGCGGGCCAGTTGCCAGCCTTGCGCGACAGCGATGGCACTTCGGATTCCCGTGTAAGAGCCCGGACCAAGGCCGATCGCCAGCAAATCGACCGTTCTGCGATCAATTTGTGCCTCTCGTAGCGCCTGTTCGATTAGTCGCAGAGGGGTCACGCTTCGTTTCCCGTGGTCCGAGGCGTATCCGAGGAGAGTTCCTGAGCGCACGGATACGCCGCCGGAAAGCACGGCTGCGCTGCGAATCGAAGAAGAAAACTCAAGAGCCAAAACCGTCATAGGTGATTCGGCGGCTGTTTTCATCGAGCGTTTCAATCTCGATGCTTTGAAAACGAGAAGGCAGCGCTCCCTGCCACCGGTCCATCCACTCAATTACCGCGATTCCGAGTGGATCAAGAATGTAATCTTCAAGACCCGCGGCAACAATCTGATCGTGAGTTTCCAACCGGTAGAGATCGATATGGTAGAGTGGGACCCGTCCAGTTTCATAGATATTCAGCAACGCGAATGTGGGTGAGTGAATCCGATCTGTGACACCGATTCCCCGTGCGATTCCCCGCGCAAACTGGGTTTTTCCGGCGCCCAGGTCGCCGACTAAACCAATCACCCAGCCCGTGTCCAATCCCACGACACGTTGTTCGGCAAACGCTTCGGTCTCGGACACGCTATGCGAAATGAACGTAGCCATGTTCCGTTAAGGGGCGAACTCCTGCCTTATCTCTAAGACGTATTCCGGGATCGTCGGTAATTTTGCCAATGCAACTCAACGGAATCATTGGAAACCTTGCTTTCCATGCGTCGAGCAAGGGAACCGCATCGCGGCTGGCGAGGGCAAAAACGAGTTCGAAATCCTCGCCATCGGTGAGCGCCGCGGCGAGGGGAGGCTTCGGGCGCCGGCGACGATTGTCCCCGATGGGTTCGCCGTTCGTGTTTGCTTTGGCAGCCTCGCGCGCTGCGCGGCTGATTGGGATTGCGGAGACCAGGATCTCCGCGCCCACGCGGCTGGACGTTACGAGGTGGCGCAAATCACCAGCCAATCCATCGCTGACATCAATCATCGCGTGGATCTCGAAATGGGAGGTCAACCATTCCGCCTCCTCAAGCCGAGGTTCGAAATCCAGATGCTTGCCCGCGAGCGACCCGCCAAGGGTGCCGGTTACAAACAGCGCGTCACCCGAACGCGCGCCGGAGCGCGGTATGCACCTGTCTTTCTTCACGGTTCCCAAGACTGAAATGGAGAAGAACAATCTGTCTGGGCTCGATGTGGTTTCGCCTCCAACGATCGCCATCGAATAGCGGCTGGCAAGTTCGTTTATCCCCCTGTAAACCCCCTCGACGAAGTTCACGCTGAATTCAGCCGGAAGACCTATCGTGATCAATGCGTGTGACGGACGTCCGCCCATCGCCGCAATATCACTCAAGCAGCGGCCCAATGCTTTGTGCCCAATCTTTTCCGGCGTTGTGTCGTGAAGGAAATGGACTCCCTCCACCATGGCGTCCGTTTTGAACAGCAACAGTGTGTCAGTGAATCCCATATCCAAGGCGGCGCAGTCGTCCCCAGCGCCAATTCGAACCGACTGATTTGTCGGAAGCGAGCGCACGAGATGCGCGATGAGTTCGAATTCGGTCATCGTGAACAAAGAATGTTTATTGGGCAGCGGATCTTGAAATGAGCCAGTAGAAGTTGGCAAAATTGAAGAGGCTGTGAGTCACTATGGGCGCCAGGAGATTGTTGGTCGTCTCATAGAGAAGAGTCAGGATTACGGCCAGGAAGAATAACGGCAAGAAAAGAGTGACGTTAAAATGCATGGTTGCGAAGAGAAGTGAGGTGCCCCAAAGAGCGAGATGCGGGAAACCGCTCTGTTTAATCGCCGGATAGAGAATCCCGCGAAACACGAGTTCTTCGGCGAGCGGCGCAACTCCAACTGCCAAAATGCCGATGAGCATCTTGGTTTGTAGTGATTCGGTTTCTTTCAGTGTCTTGACCGTGTCCTGGACCACCGGCGTGATGTTGAGCGAGCTCAGAATCTTTGCCGACAATCCCCCCAGAGAAAGCGCGATTGGCAGTATCGCCACACCCACGAGCACCGCGAATATCATGGACCGCCCCAGTCGCGGGGAATCAAATCCAAAGCCCTCGGACCAACTCGTCGTGTGTTGTCTCAGAAAGCTGCGCGTCAACAAAAGCGCCATCCCGTGAAAACTCATTGTTCCGACGACGAGATTCACGAGTCTCGGATCGTATGCGACCGGAGAGTATTCCGAGTTTAGTAGGGAGGCGAAGAGAACACCCAAGAATATGCTCGTGAATAGCGCGATCAAATATCGCAACACGACCTCGGGGATCCACTTCTTTTCCGGCAACATGATCCGATCGTAGTTTATTCCATGTTTGAATGACGAATGAAAAAGCAATTCGTGCGCTCCGATCAAGGACAGTCAAACCTCCAAAGTCGGGCGCGAATTGAAAGGTTGTACCACTGAGAGAGATGGGTAACCTCAAAGATTTGGCCCCGAAGCGAGGCGATGAACTCTCTTCCCAGCGGAGTCGTGCTGCTGCTCAGCTAGTATCGGGGTGGCGCAGCGAGCCGGAAACGGTTAGTTCGCCACCTTTTGTGAGCGGATTCGGTGAATCTTCTTTCCCAGCACGGCGAGCGCCGTGCCGATAAGCAGAAGCATCACCAGCGGAATGGTCAACGCTCCTAGCGACGTGAAGATCGACCCGCCCAATTCCGCTGTCGCGAAGACTGGGTTCGCCAATCCGCCAGTGCTTCCAGTCGAGATGCCTCGAAGGACGACCGTGGAAGCCTGAATGACTCCGGCCATGCCCCCGCCTGCAACGACCGCCAGCGTCCACCGCAAGAAAGGGCTGACATCGGAAACAAATGACGCGGTCACGATCGTTCCCGCAACGATCGCGGCGGGAGTAGCGACGGTGTCCAAGAAATTATCCAACCAGGGCACGTAATAGGCGCCGACTTCGAGCAGTGTTGCCACGGAGAATGCGGCAATCGCGGCGGGCGAGGCGATCCAATCGAACGACGGTGCGAGTGTGAGGTGCCCGGAATAGGATGCGATGCTTGTGATCAAAAGCGGCACAAATACCCGGAAGCCGCATGCGGCGCTTAAACCGACTCCGACGCAAAGACCCAGTAACGTTTCCATAAGTAGAATGGCTCAAAGGTTAATAGTGTCAGCGCAGCTCAATCCAACCTCTTCGGCGTTTGCCCCGCATTGTTACAGCAGAGCGAGAAAAGATGCCGCGCGAATTCACGCATAATAGTCCCAAAAGGTTTCAAGTCTAGTGGAATGCGTTTACAAAATGCCCGTGAAATTCGAATGGATGATCTCCGCGCGCAATTCAATGGCGATGCGGTTCGGGCGGCGAGGCATGCTATTGATTCTTGGTGAGGCCCTGTGGTATTGGGCTCCCGATTACGAGGTTCAAAGCTTCATCGACGAATATCTGTCCGGTCATCTCACCCAGACATGTGCGGGACACATACTCGTACCGCTTGAAACTGCTCCAATCTTCCTTGGTCAGAATGTATCCAAATGCGTCGTTGGTCAGACCGAACAGAAAATTGTGTTCGCCGCGCATTTTTCGCTTTAAATAGTAACCAATGTTCGGGAGCGCCTCACCAGGGATCGTAAGTATTTGTGCATTGCCAATGTTCAAAACGTTGAGTTGTGTGGAGACGGAATTGGAACTGTCCGCGGCAAGCGCCAATGGGGAGGCCTTCATCACCGCGAGAAGAAGGGGCGATTCCACCGGGAAACGGATCGTCTTGTGTCCGCAATAGACTGATGGATTCTCTTGGGCCGGAGCGGTGGCCACAATCCGAATTGCCTCGTCCGCAAGGAGGTTTCCGATCCGGACGCACTCGCCCCAGGTTTGAACGTCTTTGCCGTCCGGACCCCGGCAGTCCGCTGTTACCATTCCGCCTTGAGCGCTATTCATAAAGATCCCGATTCCTCCCCCGGTTTCCTGGATGCGATCGTACAGCGGACCAATTAGATCCGGGCTCAAGATGCCTTGCCCCGCGCCCAGCACTTCCGGATGGATGGCATAGTTCACGAGTGTCGCGATCGGCTTGGAGTCGGCACCGATCGCTTGCAGCACATGGCAGCGCGGATCGTACAACTGTGGCGCGTAGTAGTTGTAAGCAATCTTTCCCCTTGCTTCGCCGGTCGCTATTTTGAGTTTCGCCGCTTGCAGACGGGCCGTCGCTTCATTCACCGCTTCGGCCATCCGGTCGCAGACCATGTCCAGGTATTCGAGGTTCGCCGCCGTGCCGCCCCGTCCATCAGGGAACCCGTAACAATCAGGAGCGCTGTGCGTATGCGTCGCTCCGATAAGAATGTTCTCCGGAGCGATTCCCATTATTTTTGCGCGTGCCTTGTTTCCGAGTACTGATGGAAAACCAAGAAAGTCGGCACTGACGATCGCCACTCGCGTCGCTCCGCTTTCCAGGACCAGGGCTCGGACTGTGAGATCACCCTGCTTTTTCGTGGTGCGATGTCCCGGTCCGACACCGCCCGATACCGGGAGCAGCGGATCGGGAGTTACGATTCGAACGGCGATTCCAGCCCTAAATCCGTCCGCATCGGTCGTGAACGTGATAAGAACAGACGACGCAAGGATAAGGATACAGAATCGAAAGAACGGCGGCAATCTCCAGAGGATTTTCATGCTTGAGCCACTAGCATATTCTTTGAGCAATGTCGAGATTCACATGCTTCCGCGGAGAATCGGATTTCACGCTACGAGAAATGCAAACACGTTATAGGCGCTTCCGCATCCCACCCTCGTGGTGGTTTGCTGTTAATCGACGAAACATCTTTGATCGATATTTGGTTTCCGCGCGCTTTGGCGCTTTTCACAGTGAGATCCCCGGGTTTCGCGGTCTGTTGATTGATCTTCTGATAGGGCGCCGGTTTGTATTTGATGAAAATCTCCGCAGGCGTGTCGGGAGCGAAGAACAGGATTTTTGACTTCGGCGGAATGCAGGAATAGACCTTGTTCATAATGACCCCGCCGAAGGTGAACCGTTTCAAATAGGTCGCCTCACGATTTGTGTACGCCACCGTAAACACGCGGTCTCGCTCCGGCAAAGCGCAATAGATCAGATCCGGCCCAATAAACAGTTTTTCCGGCAAGTCGATTACCTTGTAGTGACCATCCTTGAAAACGAGAACTAGCCTGTCAAATTTCGTGCAGTCGAGCTTGAACTCGTCGCCCGTCACTTTGTAGCCCACGTAGCCGGTCTTGCGGTCATAAGACACCTTGAACGCTTTGAACGCCGCTTCACGCGCATCGACCTCGTCAAAACGTCCGCTGCGGGTACGACGAGGGTAGAGCGGACCATATTTCTCCAAAAGCCCCTCGAGATGCGAAATCGCGTATTTCGTCACGTTCTTCAAATGCTTCCTTACTTCGGCGAGTTCCGCTTTAACTTTCTCCATCTCCTCCCGATGCTTGTTAATATCAAACAGGGAGATGCGCCGTATGCGCACTCCGAGCAACATGTCCACATCCGCATCACTCAAATCGCGAATCATCTGATCGCGGTGCGGCTTAAAACCTTCGTAAACAGCCTCGAACACAGCTTCGTTCGTCCCGCACTGTTCAATCCTCTTGTAGATCCGCTTTTCAATGAAGATCCGAACAAGCGTCTTGAAGTGGAGCTCGCCGTGCAGCTTCTGTTCGTTCAGCTCGAGTTCGCGCTTCAAGGTTTCCACTAGTTGACGGGTGTTCTCCCGAAGTACATCGGAAACGCTCATTTCCACCGGACGATTGTCCCGGATGAGTATTAACCGGCTTGAAATGGAAGTCTCGCAATCGCTGAACGCGTACAGCGCATCGACAAGCTTTTCCGCGCTCACGCCCGCCGGCGCTTTAATCTCGATCTCGACCGATTCCGCGGTGAAATCGTTAATGCTTTTGACCTTCAGTTTTCCCTTGCGAGTCGCGTCTTCAATCGAGGCGATCAAGGACTCGGTCGCGGTAGTCGGCGGAATCTCTTTAATAACCACGGTCGAGTCATCTTTGACTTTGATCTTGGCTCGCACCTTGATGCTGCCCGCGCCATCCTGATAATCGCGGGCATCCATGAGGCCGCCGGTGTGAAAATCCGGCAGAATCTTGAACGGTCGATTTTTCAGAATCGCAATCTGCGCCTCAATTAGTTCAGGAAAATTGTGCGGCAGAATCTTTGAGGACAACCCGACCGCGATCCCCTCCGTGCCCAGCATCAGCAGCAGCGGGAGCTTCGAAGGGAGGGTGACCGGTTCCTTGTTGCGGCCGTCGTAACTCGGAACGAACTGTGTCAATTCATCGTTGAAAAGCTCGGTCCGCGCGAGCTCCGTCAGTCGGCACTCGATATACCGAGGCGCCGCCGCCGCGTCTCCAGTGAATACATTGCCGAAGTTGCCTTGTCCTTCGATGAGATAACCCTTGTTCACCAAAACCACAAGCGCGTCACCGATGGACGCGTCGCCGTGGGGATGGAACTGCATGCAATGACCAACAATATTGGCAACTTTGACGAAACGGCCGTCGTCGTTTCGATGCAATGACCAGAGGATTCGGCGTTGCACCGGTTTCAGACCGTCCGCAAGATTCGGGATTGCACGATCGCGAATAACGTACGAGGCGTACTCCAGGAAATTGCGGTCCACCCGTCGGTGAAACGGGAGCACAATCTGAGACGACTTGCCGTTGTGCGCCACGGTTCCTGCCACAGCGGTTTCTCCGGTCATTTCATCTTCTTTCGGTTCGCTCATTCTTTCGGATGGCGATTAAACCGAACGATCCGATTTGTAGCAAGGAAGCTGTGTACCGCCCTACCGTGGTTACCCCGAAAATGGGAGGGTGAGGCTCCGCCGAACCCCGAACTCCGCACAAGAATAGGTTCGGCTGAATTCTAATTGCCAGCGGGCTTGGCACTCTTGAGAGACGCCAAATATTCTACCAAACTCACAAAATCCTCGACGGACAGGGTCTGCTGCAGTCCAGACGGCATGATCGAGGCGCTCATCTTTCTTCGGCTTTCAATATCCGCCTTCTTGTAGCGGGTCCGGACTCCTGCCTGCGCCTTGACCGTGACTTCATCAGCCGTTTCGCTAATGATCAAGCCGAACGCTTCGTCTCCGTTCTTAAGTGTGATCTCCCAAGCCTCGTAATCAAACGAAATTCCAGCGCTCGGATTAATGATCGCCTCATACAACGCGTCTTTGCCAAGCTTTGTGCCTATTTCAGAAAGCTTCGGGCCAAAATCGATTCCATTGCCGTGAACCTGGTGGCAATTGATACAGCCGACTTCTGGTCGCGAAAAGATTTCGGCTCCTTTTGCTGGATCCCCGGATCGTTTGGCAAGTTCGGCAATTGGAGGGAGCGGCTGATCATCCCGCGCCTGGGGCGCCGGCAACACGATCTCAGCCTCCCGCTTGATCTCCGGCCAACGCGCTTGATGCAACTCCTGCGCCGCGATGAGTTTGAGGTCTGCGGAAAGCCGGTCCGTTTTTGCTATTTGCAGCAAGGCGGACGCGCCCTCCTGTGTCCGCGTTAGAGCACTTACCGCCCGTTTTCGCAAAGCCAGTGCACGGAATGTATCTTCGACAATCGGAAAGATCAGTTCCAGAGTTCGCTTCTCCCCGAGGTTTCCAAGGGCTTCGACAATCTTGATCGCATGGGAGATATTGGTTCCAAGGATCGTTCCCCGAATCCGATCAAGCTCCCCGGCATCCAGCACGATTCGCAGAGCATCCGCGCCCACAGATGCATCTGCGGCAAGAACCGCTGTTTCGATCAACGCCTCAGACTTCCCGGCTACTTCGAACTTGCGCACAAGCTCGACAAACTGAGGTGTTCCCCGCGTTGCCTCCAGCACACGATCCAAAGCGGCTGTGAGCTTTGGATTCGCCGCAATTTGGGCTTTGTTCAAGCGGCTCAGAGCCTCAATCGCCAACGCGATCCGCTCAGAGTCCAAAGTTTGAGCGAAAACACCAAAGCTCGCCAATAATGCCGCGAGCAACAGAATCCGCGCTTTCACTCAATTGAGCGCGCCCGCCGCCAATTCAGCCAGAGCAGCATCCTTTTCCGGCGACTTGGGAATAAAGTCCATCGCCCTTAAAAGACGCGCTTTTTCATCTTGCGGAGTGGCATTGTCCATGATGAGTTTCACCAACAGAGAGGGGGCTCGATTGCTGCGAGCGCGCCAAATGATGCCGCGCCCAGCCTCCGTATTCCAATTGTTTCCCGCTTGGTCAAGCCAGGCCCCGAAAAAAGCATCCCACTGATTATCGGCGCCAATGCCCAGAGCCTCCAGGTACCATCGGTCCTTGCCATCATATTGCGCGGCGAGCTGCGCCCATAGCTTGGGAGCCTGATTTGACGGGCTGTGACGCAGAGCGATCGCGCACTCTCGGCGAACCTCCGGAGTGGGGTCGTTCACCAATTGCCGCGCATAGGGAATTACATCGAATCCGCGTTCGCGCGCGATTCTAAAACCCGTGATCCGAATATCCGAATTCACATCCTTAAGTGCCTGACCAATGTAACTCCTTTCTTTGCCACTAATCCGCGCTAGCAAATGCAGCGCCCGTGCCTTCAATCGCGCGTTGGATCCGTTCCACAGCTTCAACAGCGCCGCTTCCGCCTGACCTTGCATTTCGTGCAACTTCGTCCATGCGAGATACCGCCGGGCGTTGTTGGGAGACGCAAGAGCCTCGACACATCCCTCGGCCGTGGTTAGATCGAGTTGCGGGACGCGCGGCATGTTCCCCTTCGGAGCGATGCGATAGACTCGTCCGCTCATCGATTCCAGTTTCTGATCCGCCATGTTGTGCCCGCCCACTCCGGCATCGTTCCAGTCGGCGACATACAAAGAGCCGTCGGGGGCCACACACACGTCCGCCGGGCGATACCACGTATCGTTGCTGGTCAAAACATCGGCAATCTCAGCGGTGTATCCGGCGCCGTATTTCTCGACTGGATACGCTCGAACCGTGCGAGGCCCCGGGTCACAATGAATCACCTGGTTTCGGAAAATCTCGGGAAGAAGGTCACCTTCGTACACGGTAATTCCCGTTGGAGAACCGTTCCCGGTATGCAACAGATTCGGAATCACACCTGGATCGCTCTGATGCCAATGATAAGATGGCCGCAGATCCTCGGCGGCCCCCTTTTGCTGTGCCTGCTTCCACGCGGTGGACCACCCGGCTCCTGTTAACTCGTCCGTGTAACCGTAGTTTCCGAACTCCATCACAAAGTTAATGCGGACGCCGCGATTCCCATCGTCGTCATTGTCGGACTGCCAAATCGTGCCGAACGAATCGACAGCGACTTCGTAGTTATTGCGGAAATTCCATCCGAGCGTCTCCAGTTCGGTTCCATCGAGATTGCAGCGAAACACAAGACCTTGCCGATAGGGCTTGCCGTTCGTGACCACTGCGTTGCCCGCTTTATCGACAATCGTTTGCGTTCCGTCCGCGTTCTTGAGCGTGCCCCCACTGTTGCCCATATTGAAATACAGCTTGCCGTCGGGACCAAAAACAAACGCATGCACTCCGTGGTCGTGATCCACGCCGCCGATACCCGAGAAGAGCACTTCCTTCTTGTCCGCCTTGTCATCGCCGTCCGTATCGGTAAATACAAAGACATTCGGAGAACAAGACACGATGACCTTGTTGCCCAGAACACAGATTCCAAGGGCCGTGTTAATTTCGTTGCCTTGATAGAAAACGGTTTCTTTGTCGGCCGCGCCGTCCCCGTTGGTGTCTTCCAGAATGACGATGCGGTCACCCTCGGGCCTTAGCTTGCCCCAGCGCTGAAACAAACGGTAATTCGCTCCTTCGGTAATCCAAACGCGGCCTTGGGCGTCAATGTCCATGTCCGCCGGATTCCGAACCATTGGCTCCGAAGCAAACAAGGTTGCTTCGAGGCCGTCCGGAGTTGTGAGGTTCTTGAGCTGTTCCTTCGCCGCGCCCGGGCCAAAACCCGAAGGGTTCGCCGCGAACAGACTGATTGCTGTGGCCGAAACGAGAGCAAGGAGTGGGAGTTTCATACGCGTGTTCTGAATGATGCTGTGGTTGATTATTTCGGGTCGAGGCCTTTTTGAAGATCGTTGTGCGTTACGATCGAAACGACCCCCGTGGCGGGCACCTCGGATTTGGCGCTCCAGAGGATTGCGTTCAAGATCACTTTGCGAAAATTCTCGTCACTCCAGTTTTTATGGAAATGGCCTCCGGTCATCCCGAATCCACGCCCGCCATCCGGACGCTCCGTCGCCCACATCACATGCTCGGGCATTCCTTTGCGCGCGAACACCGTGGGATTGCCGCCATGCGGACTGTTAAGGCCCGCGCGACCGCGGGTGCTGTCGGGCGGAATCGCCGTGAGGATTGGAGTGACGCGCCGCATGTCTTCCGGGAAGCGCATGTGGTAGTACCATTCGTCCCGGATCTTGAACGGCTTCACTCCGCGGGTGATGGGGTGGGCGGGAAACGATTTGAAGTCGGCATCCCAATGCGGGTTTACCGACCAGAAGGTTTCAAAATAGCCGCCGATCCAAGAGAGCCATTCCGCACCCCCTTTTTCTTTTGGAACTTCCACCGCGTAATGGACGCAGCCGAGCCCCACACCCCGGCTCATCAGAGCGCCCAGAAGACGGAGCCTCTCGGGAGCAATCGCCGGGTGGCCGGTGCCGCCGTCGGAAAAGATCAACACAGCATCCGCCCCTTCAAAGAGCGCGTCATCGTCTGGCCATCCGCCGGTGGCGACCACCGCATTGATGCCGGGCAGCTCATCCAGGCATCGTTCCAGGAGCAGGCATCCGGCTCGGAACTCATGCTGGCCCGCGCCGTGACTCTGAGCACCCGCAATCAATACAATCTTCTTGTCTGCGGCATACGCTTGCCCGGCGGAGAACGCCAAGGCGCCGGTGATGGTGATGGCCGAGAACAGAATTCCTAGTTTCATAAGCACACAATTCGTTGAGAGGGAACCGAACGTAGCAGAGCCAGGTGCCTTGGGGTTAACGTGACGCGCTCCAAGTACCTTCGCCCAGTTCGCCAAATTGAACCTTGCCCTTCATTTTTCCGCCGGCATCCAGAGTGCCCGTGTACGTGACGGCCATCCTCTGTTCTTCGACTGAAACCTCAAGGTTCAATGTCACACTATTGCCGCGGACCGATCCGAAGACGTCGTGTTGGCCAAATAAGCCGTTATACCGGCCCAGGAGATTCTGCCCGGCATGCACCAGACGGAACGTGGGGCTTCCGCCGCCCTGATCGGTTTCAACCTGGAATGTCCAATTACCAGTGAGGTTCGGAAGCTCCGAAGCCCCTTTCTTCGGGTCAAGATTCTGAACAATCACCTCGTCTCCGATCACGGAATCTACTCCGTTCTTTGGAACTTCCACATGCGCCATCCAGAGGATTCCGTTGAGAACGACTTTGCGAAAATTATCGTTTGCCCAATTCACATGTTTATGGCCACCGGTAAAGCCAAATCCGCGTCCGCCGTCCGAGCGATCATAAACCCACATCATTGTCTCGGGACGCCCACTCGCCGCGACGATATGCGGGTAGGGTCCGTTCGGATAGACGTAAGGCCCGTCTCGAACGTCGTCAGTGGGGGTGGCCACCAGGATGGGCGTGACGCCCTTGGAATCGGGCCGCCAGCGCATGTTGAAGTACCACTCATCGATCAGGGCAAAAGGTTTGACACCGCGCGTGACCGGATGGTTTGGGAATGATTCGAACTTCGGGCTCCACATCGGGTTGACGGAGTATTGATGCTCGTAGTGCCCTCCAATCCAATCGAACATGGCATCGCCAGCTTCGCCTTTTAGAACTTCCACTCCGTAATGAGCGCAGCCAATGCCCACACCCTTCTTCACGAGAGAATTGAGAAGCTGGATTCGGCCCCCCTGAACTGCAGGATGTCCCGCGCCGCCATCCGCGTAAATGAGCACCGCGTCGGCGCCCTCAAACGCAGATTCATCACTCGGCCAGCCGTTCGAATAGACTTTAACATCCACGCCCGGAACTTCATCCAAACATTGCTTGAGCAACAAACATCCCGCCTGGAACTCGTGATCGCCGGGGCCGTGACTCTGTTTGCCGGCGAGCAAAAGAATCTTCTTTGCCTCAGCAGCCGAAACGCTCAGCGCGAATACGGCCAAGCAAGTGAACAAGAATAGAAAGATGCGTTTCATAACTGCGAAATATCTGAGTTGAATGACTCTTTGGTTCGAACCGGAAACTCGGCGGACGGGGTTCATCACCCCTCGATACGGTGCTACTTCAACCGCTTGATCCGTACATTCTTAAACTGCACGGTCATCGGCGGTCCCACGTGGATTTGCAGCGCCAGAATCCCGGACTTGGCGCCCTTGCTCTCCTGCTCATCCGTGACATCGACGGTTGGCACGCCGTTGATGAAATGCTGGAGATGATTTCCCTTGGCAATCACCACATAATCATTCCAGTCCTCGTGTTTAATCTTCTCCTGAATTGCCTTTGAATCTCCGACGGAACCGGCGACCTCCACCTTGTGTTTGCCATCCACTTCCTTGATCACGGTCTTCTGTCCCCGCTGCGCCAGAATCCCCCGGCCCCGCTCCTCATACAGAATTCCACTGTAGGTTTGGCCGGCTTCGAAATCGGCCTGGTATCCGCCGACGATCGGTCCGAACTTTCCCTGTTCAAGCACTTTGCTCCTGTATTGGATCCCCGAGTTGCCATTCACAATCTTGTAGGAAAGCCGGAGCTCAAAGTCATAGACAGAGCCGTCCTTGTACACAAGGAACGTATTGTGTGTGAGCCGCGGATCCGCTTTGGTGACACCCGTGATCGTGCCATCACGCACGGACCAGAGATCCTGATTCCCCTCCCAGCCGCTGAGATCTTTTCCATTGAATAGGCTTTCGAAACCGGGTTCGAGCTCCGCCGCAGAGATACCGGCCACGAGCGTGAAAATTCCGGCGCCCGCGAGGAGCGCACCCAAACTGGCAATCTGATTTTTCATAATAATTTGAATTAGACCAACGTTCGCTTGAGAAACCGCAAACCCTTGACCGCGATTTCGTCGCGCGTCGGCTCAATGCGCCGCCAAATAGCGGCCGCTCGAGCAATAACCTTCACATCGGTAGTGAACGACTCAATCACCACGTCCCCTTTGTAGCCAATTCCCTTCAAAGCGGAAGCGATGGATTTCCAATCGATATGATCGCTTCCGGGCGTGCCGCGATCGCTCCCGCAAGCGTGAAAATGGCCCAGCAACTTGCCAGCCTTGCGAATCGCTTTCGCCTGGTTCTTCTCTTCGATATTCATGTGAAACGTGTCGAGGTGAAGCTTCAACGCGGGACTTCCCACATCGCGAATCATTTTGAGTCCTTGGTCGCACGTATTGATAAAATCCGTCTCGAATCGATTCAGAGGCTCCAGGCAAACCAGTTTGCCCTTTTTCTCCGCGTACTTGCAGAGATCTTTCAGATTCTTGACCACCGTGCTCCACTGCTGTTTTTGCTCCTTGGCCGGAACCGCATCGGCGCGACCCACCGCCGAATAGACCGGCCCGATTAACTTCGGACAATCCAGCACGACCATTTGGTCAATCAGCTCCTTCATATAACTCAAGCCGGTCCGCTGCTGGGTTGCGTTGCCTCTCAGATCGCGATCCGGCCCCATGCAGGCGCAGACCGTTCCGCACACCAAACCGCTTTTGTCGAGATCGGCTTTGACTCGCGCTGGATCGATATGCGACGGATCCTCAACCGGGATTTCAACAGTGTCAAAGCCCCATTTCTTGAATTGCCGGAATAGCGCGGTGCTCTTGGTTGTAAAAGGGGAAGTAAACAAAAAGGAATTGATGCCAAGTCTCATAGCGGTTTTCCGGTAGGCTAGTTAAATGCAGCGAACTGTCAAAAGTTTTTCGGTGGCGACGACGGAACTCGGGCACATTCGATCGTTCCCGATTTGCCGGGATAGATCAGGGCTTGGATTGTGCACACTTTTGACAACGTACTCGCCGTCGTTGGTCACGCGGACGGCTTCGGGCGCGGTTTTTCCCTCGGAACCGGGCACGCCATCCGGCCGGAGAAGAATTTCCGGAGGTTCGGCGGCAATGGCGGATGTGAGGACGAGAGCGAGCAAGACCACGCTAGAGAGGTTTGGTTTCATGATTTCCGTTGGCGGATCGTCGTTAGTCACCTGGGCAGAGGTGCCAGTTGTCCGAAGTCTGCCAAGACGGGCGGGGCGTCGCGCTAACCGGCAAAAAGGACCAGGTGTCGAAACTCGCCGGTTCGGAGTCTTGCACCCGCTGGTAACTCGTTCCATCCAGAAGATGCGTGTTTCTTTCTAATCGGCAAGATTCTCTACGATCCCCGCAGCTCGGAGATGCGCCGAGCCCGAACTCCCGGAGGTTGACGAACCTGCAAAGAGCTCGTACAAACGAGCAAATCACCAACAAGTGGAAAAACACATTTATCGTATGCGAATCTCCAATTTTGAATCCGTCCTGAAGCAGCGCGGCCTTCGCGCGGTCTCGGGGTTCACTCTCATTGAATTATTGGTTGTGATCGCGATCATCGCGATCTTAGCGGGAATGCTCCTGCCGGCTCTGAGCAAAGCCAAATCCAAAGCAACGGGAATCGCGTGCTTAAACAACGCGAAACAAATGACCTTGGCATGGACGATGTACGCGGATGACAACGACGACAAAGTTGTTCGCAATTACCTGAACGACAGAAGAGCCTGGATCGGCGGGAATGTGTCTTCGTTGCCGGGAGCGACCAATATCCTCGACATTCAGCGCAGCGCCCTGTGGGACTACAATCAGTCGCTCGAAATCTACAGGTGCCCGGCCGATAAACTTCCATTCAAGATCGGTGGCAGAGCGGTCACTCGTGTCCGCAGTTTCTCAATGAGCGGCCGCATGGGGGGAGACACGCCGTGCTGCGACTTTGTGAATCCGGGCATCGGTTTCTTCCTGAAAACGTCGGACATTCGCAATCCTAGCCCCACGGAAGCGTTCGTTTTCGTGGATGAAGATGACGAAAGCATCGACGACGGATTCTTTGCGGTGCAAGCGAAAGTCCCGAACAGGGGTTACTGGCAGAACGCTCCAGCAAGCCGGCACGGAGCAGGCGGGATTTTGTCGTTCGCCGACGGACATGCTGAGAACTGGCGCTGGCGGGAATCTGGATCGGCCAAGCTGAAAGGGGTGAACAACAACACTCGTGCCGGCGACCGTGATCTCGAACGCTTCCGGCTGGCAACATACGTGCCGCCGGAGCTGCAAAGGTAATATTGTTGGCGGCTGTGTCGCTCAGCACGTGAGCAGTTTTTCGGAGGCGGCGAAGCGTGACACTCTTCGCCGCTTTTCTGTACGTGTTTCAGTTCATTCTTCTTCTTGAGTTCTTGAGTGGAAAAGAAATCACCTTTCGCCTTCAGACGGTTGGCAAGGTCTTGCGGAATCGCCTCCCCGCCACGGTGTGTTAATCGATGCATCGCAGCCATTGTGGATACGACAGTCTGAAGGCGCGCACGTTTCGAACCGCGCGGCCAAGAAAGTCCTGTCCTCAGAAGTCTTAAAACGAGAGGTCCTAGAAGGTGAGAAAGCGGAGGAGGCTCAGAAGAAGATCTCCAAGGCAGCTTCTCGCGGCCTCCGAAAACTAACCAAACAGACGGACCCATCAGAATCAACCGAAGAAAATGCTGGAACTGCTGAGGAACCTGCGGTTCCAACAGAGACAAATCAGGGCGCAGCGGTTTCCTTAAGCTGAAGTGCATTAACGATTTGTCAGAGGTTCATATATGGAACTCCGTAGCTTTGTTTCAAAGACGTTACTTCGATCAAGCTTCCAGTGCCTGCCAGTGCGGGTGGCGATGCGGTAGGAAAACGTTAGGAAAAAGCAAGAACTATCAGATTCCAGAGGAAAAATGGTCGGGGCGGTGAGATTTGAACTCACGACCTCGTGTACCCGAAACACGCGCGCTACCAAGCTACGCTACGCCCCGAACCAAGACGGAGAAACTGCCTCCCCGCAGACTGAATTGCAACGACGATTTTTTTCACTTGATTGGCGGATTGCCATCCCGCGACGCTCTTGGTTGAGTGGGCGCTGTGACGGGCACACTTCTAAACGCATGGGCAGTTCTGGCGGGCGCGACCTTGGGGTTGACTGTAAACAAGGAGATCTCGACCGCAAACCAAACGCGCCTGAAGACAGGTATGGGAGTGTTCACTGTTTACGTCGGTTTGAGCACAATCTGGGCGGGCTTGAACGGAACCCTCCGCCAAATCCTGGGACAACTCGTAATCGTCGCGCTAGCGCTCGTCCTCGGAAACGTGGCGGGAAAACTCTTTCGGTTGCAGAAATCCGCAAACGCACTGGGCCGTTACGCCAGGGAACAGTTTTCTCGTGTTGCGCAATCGAAGGTCCATTCCTTCAGCGACGGGTTTGTAACATGCTCGATTCTATTCTGCGTCGGTCCCATTGCGTTCCTGGGCGCATTGCAAGATGGTTTGGCGGGTGATTTCAAACTTCTGCTGATCAAGTCGCTAATGGACGGACTCGCCGCAATGGCGTTCGCGAAGACGTTTGGTTGGGGAGTTTTGCTCTCCGCCCTGCCTGTGCTGGCGTATCAAGGAACGGTGGCGCTCCTTTCCC
>JAQBVM010000085.1 GCA_027623095.1 Verrucomicrobiota bacterium | reverse complement strand
GGAGCCTCACCCTCCCATTTTCTGGGTAACCACTCAAGAATTGGTGGGGCGACACTCTGTGGAGCCCTGATCAAACCTCGAAGTGTAAATCTCGAAGGAACCGGCACAATGGAAACACCGCGGCCTCAAAACAATCCGGTGTTGCCAGAGCCCCTGATTTGAAAGGCCAGTCCCACAAGGGGAAGCAGGGCTCCAGAGACTGTCAGTGCCCCACCCGCAGAGAACAAGTCCCACCGAAATGGACAATGTTGTGGCATAACTGTCCTCATTCGGAGATGCGCCCATTCGGATGCGCCCGTTCAACTTCACCTTGCGTGACTGAGCTGGACAATCTAACGTTGAACCATGTTCGTGCAAAGCCATCCCCTTGGTGTTTGGCCAGCATCCGGAAAGGCTTTCCCTTACGAAAGCGGCGGCAAACAAATGGCCGAAAACACCCTCTGATACCATTGGTTCGTCGCGCTTATCGAAAACGTGAAGCAAGGAGTTCCTTGAACCATTGAACTGGACCCAGCATGAGACACGACTGCTCACCCTACGTTCGAAAAGCCATGGCGCGAGGTTTACGTTCGACGATTGTCGCGCTGTTGGCTCTGGCGTTCGTCAGGGCGGGCAGTCCGGTTACGGCGCAAGTTGCGAATCGCGCCGTGCCGGCGCATCATGTCGATGGAACGTTCATCAGGGAATGGCTTGTCTTGGGTCCGTTTCCGTCTAAGGAGTTCGAGCCTGACTTTCTGGCTAACGTCGGCGGAGAAGACAACATCCGGCCCAGAGAAGGAGATACGGTGATCCGGAGCGACGGGATGAAATTGACCTGGACAAGGCTTCGGTCGGATTACGACATCGCAAACCTTGAAAAAGTCTTTGGCATCCAATCGTGGTCGGTGGCTTATGCCTACTGCGAGCTGAGCTCGGACCGGCCAATGGAAACGGAATTTCGGCTTCCGGCTTATGCGTCACTCCTTTGGGTCAACGGAAGAAAAGTCGAGTCAAATTCAGTTCGTCCCGACAGTTTCAGCGATGTTCCAGTCGCGGGGCCGATTCAACTCAAGGCGGGTTTAAACTCCTGCCTGCTCAAGCTCAGAATCGAGGCAATAGACTCACAAGAGTGGGTCTTCAGTTTGCAGCCCCTGCCTCCCGAGAGAGCGGCGGTTGAACTATTGGTCACCGATGAGAAAGGCGAGCCTGTTCCAGGCGCTCTCGTTCAAGGGTATGATCAAGGTGAGCTGGTGTGGCGCGCGAGTAGCGATTCTTCTGGCCAAGCCTGGGCTTGCCTCTTTCCGCTCGCCAAAGCCTATGACCTGCGCGTCACCTCCGGCGAAACGGGAGCGTGGCTCTACGACTTAGCGCTTCGACCCGGCGAGCGGCGAACACTAGAAATAGCTTTGACTGAGGCGGTGTCGATCTCAGGCCATGTTCTTGCCATGGACGGTTCGCCGCAGAACGCGATCGTCGTGCAGGCGCTCCGTGAACCTGACGACGATGTTTCTTCCGGTGGGGCGAGAGTCGCTCGAGCCCCGACCTCTTTTGAGCCACAGAGCAAGTCAGGGCTCCACAGAGTGTCGCCCCACCCGGAGGCTTTGGCTGTGCGGCAACGCGCCCCTACCGACGATAGAAGGATCCCATCTCTTCTCCCCATGCCGCCCTTCTCCGCGACCGTGCTCTCGGACACGAACGGTTACTTCCGATTTGTCAATCTACGCCCGGGCGCCTACCGCTTGCGCTGCCACGGACTCGATGGATTTATTTCTCCGACCAACAACTCGGGCGAGATCGATTCGCAGCCGGCGATTGTTGCGCGGGGGCGAACAAACGAACCAGTCCAATTCGTGTTCGCCGAAGCCAAAAAAGGCGTTTGGCGAAACTACCCCATCACCAAAGGATTGGTGCAATTGAGTCCTGTGTCCATTCATCGAACTCCGGACGGGCTGCTTTGGGTCGGAACGTCAAGCGGAACACTTCATTCGTATGACGGCGTGGAGTTCAAAATGTTTCAAGCTCCGCAGATTCCGGGGAATTCCGTGGAGAGCATCCATCATGATTCCGCGGGAACGGTGTGGATTGGAACCAGCGGCGGCATCAGCCGGAGCGTGGAGGACCAATTTCAACCGTTAGCGCTTGGTGATCGCCTCCCGCGCAAACAAATTTGGGGCATTCTGTCGGACCCGGACGGTAGCGTATGGTTCGGCACTTCATCCGGACTGTGCAAGTATGAAGGGGGCGAGTTAATCACTCGAATGGCCGGGGAGGGGCTGCCTATGAACGGTCTGGGGCCCGTAATCCGTACTCGCGATGGCGCGATGTGGATGGGAACCTCGATTGGACTTGTGAGGTTCGAAAGTGATCAGCTCTCGGTGCCGCTCGTCTTTTCAGGACCCAGACTGATGAATGTTATGAGCCTCCATCAATCCAGAGACGACGCTATTTGGTTCTGCGGCACTGTCCCCAGCCGCTCGGGCGTGTATCGCTTCGATCGCAACGTTGCTAGGCATCTCGGGATGGAGGAAGGGATCCTGAGCGACCGAGTGCAGGCCGTGGCGGAAACCTCGAACGGAGACCTATGGTTCGGAACTGACAAGGGTCTCTCGCGATTCAACGGAACGACCGTTGTGAATTATACGGTCCAAGACGGATTCAGCATCCCATGGGTCAGCGACATTTTTGTGGACGAAGACGATGTCCTTTGGCTGGCCAGCGCGTATGGCGTATCGCGATTCGATTCTAAAACGTTTTCCGGACTCAGCAATCGAGATGGCCTTCGATCCAACTCGGGCGCTACGCCGGGTGTGTTCGACATTGAACCCGACCCGGAGGAAGGACTTTGGATTGGGACGGAATGGGGAGGCGTCTATCGGATTAACCTCCGGGGAAGCCAGCCAACTGTGACATCGGTTTGTTTGCAGTCGTATTATGTCCGTCGTGTTCATCGGGAGGACGATGGCACGCTTTGGTTCGTCACCGCTGCTGGGCTATACAACCTTGTGGACGGTACTCTGACCCAGATCCTGGCACGGAATTGGGTCATCGCATCGGCCAAAGATGACCAAGGCCGCTTTTGGTACGGAAATGGTTGGAACGGTGGCGGCGCTTCGCGATTCGATCCCGCGACGGGTGTGGAGAGTGTTTTTACGCGGAAGCACGGCCTGCCCGATGAATCTGTCTGGGCTCTGGAGCGGAGTCCGGGAAACGGTGTTTGGATTGGCACCGGCGCCGGATTGGCGCACGCCGAAGGAGAAACGATTGAGGATGAGAGTGGCAGGCTTGCGCTTCCGGAGGCGCCGGTTTATGGTCTTCGGCGAGATGACAGCGGCACGCTTTGGATTTCCACTGGCCGCGGGCTTTATTATTGGGATGGGGAAAAGGTGGTTTCGATCACGTCAACCAACGGGCTGCCTGATGAGCATGTTTGGTGCAGCGCGCAAACTCCGGACGGCATCATTTGGATCGGAACCGACAAAAACGGCTTGATCGGGTATGACGGCAAAGCGATGACGGTGTTGGACAAGCGGGATGGCCTCCACGGCAATAGCGTCTTCACTTTGGCCCCCGATGGAGATCATTCGCTTTGGGCGGGATTTCTGGATGGCGGACTGACCCGTTACCGAAGGAGCAAATCGCGTCCTTCGGTTCGGTTGCTCGAAGCGACTGTGGGGGACCGGACGCTGACCAATCTGTCAAGCCTTGCTCGGACTGAGACGTGCCGTCGCGTCGTGATCCGTTATCAGGAGATCGATCTGAAGACGCATCCCGACAAAAGGCAGTTTTCGTACCGGCTGGCCACTGCTTCCGGTCAAATCGAATTTGAGGGAGTGACCAAGGATCGGCATTTTGATTGGACACCACAAAAACGGGGAACCTACCGTTTTGAGGTCCAAGCGATCGACCGCGATCTCAACTATTCCGCGCCCGCCGGCCTGACGATGCAAGTGACGGTCCCCTGGCATGCCAACGCCTGGATCCTGACTCCCATCGTGGCTGCGTTTGGAGGACTCCTTGTCTGGGCTTTTGTGGCCCGAGCGCTGTATCAACGAAAAAGCCGGGAAGCGGCGCTATTGAACGAACGAATTCGCATTTCCCGTGACCTGCATGACCATCTGGGCGCCGGGTTGACTCACCTGGCGATGGTTGGAGATTTGGTTCGCCAGCAAGCCGACCAACCGGGCGCGGTCGAAATGCTCGCCAATCGCCTGACCCGGTCCGCCCGCGAACTGACACGAACGATGGGAGAGATCATTTGGACGACCGATCCGGACAAGGACACGCTGCGAAGTTTTGCGTTGTTCGTCAGCGGTTATGCGGAACGATTCTTTGCCGAAAGCGCTCTCCGGCTGCGCTTCGAGGTTCCGGAGAAGATTCCTGATCTGATGCTGCCTACGGAACACCGGAGCGCACTTCTCGCCGTGACCAAAGAAGCCTTAAACAATGTGGCGAAACACTCGAAAGCTTCCGAGCTTCGAATCAAGCTGGAGGTGCGCGATCAGGAACTGAGCCTCAGTATCGAGGACGATGGCCAGGGCTTTTTAACGAGCCAAGTGGCGGTGGAATGCCGAGGGCTGGTGAACATGCGACAACGTCTGCGTGATCTGGGTGGAGACCTGCGAATCGAGAGCGCCACCGGGAAGGGCACGAAAGTCCATGCCCGATTGCACCTTTCCAAAAAATAGAAGGAAACGGAGTTCTTGAAAAACACGTGCCGGAAACCGTTGCGGGTGGAATCTCTCAGCATGGAGTTCCGCCTTTAGCACTACAGAGACACTTGTCGGATAGGCGCGCGGCCATCTTGGCCGCAGCACGGTTGTTAAGAAGACACGGTCGATCTAGTCTGCGATTCTCGCATGTTTTTGCCTGCTGCGGCCTGGAAGGCCGCGGTCCGGCTTCTAAGTGTCGCTGTAGTGTTAGGCTAAAGCCCTTCGGAAATTCATCTCCCATGACAAGGGCGGAAAACCGAAGGTTGACCGCGGTTCGGACAATCCCAACGGGATTTCGGAACAATTTCCGAATGGAATTATCCTGAAGGCGGAACTCCGTACGGGACGCATGGCGAGGCCAAAATAAAAATTGCCCAGTCGCATGGTTATGCGACTTGTGAAGGGCGCGGATTTAATGTTGGAATAGTCAGACTGAAAGGAGATGTATCATGGCAATCCGAGTGGCTTTAGTGGAGGACGACGAACGCGTGCGCGGCAGTCTCGCGATGCTCGTGGGCGGTTCGGCGGGTTTTGATCTGATTGGCAGCTATTCCGATGCTGAATCGGCTCTGGAGAATCTTCCCAAGACTTCGCCCGATGTTGTGCTCATGGACGTTCAGCTTCCGCAGCTATCTGGCATTGAGTGTGTTCGGAAGGTTAAACCGCAGTTGCCCCGCACTCAGATCATCATCCTCACGGTGTACCAGGATGAGGAATGCGTCTTTGATGCCCTCCGAGCGGGTGCCGTGGGTTTTCTCAGAAAGGACACGCCGCCGGCGGAGATTCTGGAGGCCATACGCGACGCGCACCAGGGAGGCTCGCCGATGTCCAGTGGCATTGCCCGAATGGTGGTGGCGCACTTTCATTCGAGCGATTCAAAAACACCTTCCGTGGCACCGACTCCACCGGTCCATCTCTCGCCTCGCGAGCAGGAAATTCTTCAATTGTTGGTCAAGGGATACCGGTACAAAGAGGTGGCTGAAGCGTTCTCGTGCAGCATCAACACGGTGCGGGAACACGTGCGGCGCATCTACGAAAAATTGCAGGTAACGACCTCGCGCGAAGCGGTGGCCTACTACCTGCAGGGCGCACCTGGGAAAAACTGGCCGGCCTCTTGAACTTGCGGCACGGCATGGCGCCACTTCTCCTATCACCACGGCGACACTGATAGAACGGTCCTCGGCCATCTTGGCTGCAGCACTCGTAAACATGGGAAAACCCCCGACCAGATCGACCGCGTCTCTTTAACAACCGTGCTGCGGCCAAGATGGCCGCGGGCCTATCCGACAAGTGTCGCTGTGGTGCTAGACCCTTCCCCCGCCGGGTGATACCTCAATTCTTCGCAAGCTACCGCCTCTGCGATCCTTGCGTTCTTTGCGGTGAACCCAACTGCCATTTCAGTTTATCGACAAGTTCGCGCGCGATTCGATCCAACGAGTGCGACCTATCGCCGTTCCACCTGCTGAATCCGGCTGTTTCGCGAAAACCGGCTAAAGCCGGGACTACATACGTGGAAGCGGTTCTCCTTCGAAAATTGTCCCCCGCGGTGTCGCATGAAAAGACGACTACCGGATTGAGCGCGTGCTGTGCTAACGTTGACTAATGACCGGAATCGGCTCAAAGGGACAACAGCAGGTGTCAGCGTTGAAGAAGGGGTTGGTGGGATCCTTCATATTCGCATGCGTCTGTTTCGCCTCGACGCTCCCTTCTGAAGCTCAAGTGCCCGGCTTGTTGAATTATCAGGGGCGTATTGCCGTTGGCACAACTGCGTTTGAAGGCACCGGCCAGTTCAAGTTGGCCCTTGTCAACGGGGACGCTTCGCAAATCTACTGGCTCAATGCGGCGGATGCCAACAGCGACGGCGTACCCGATGCCAGCGTTTCCGTGTCTGTAAGCCGGGGGCTCTATTCTTTAATGATCGGAGACACGACCCTGGCGAACATGGCGTCGCTGCCGGCGAGCGTGTTCGCCAATAGCGCGGTTTATCTTCGTGTCTGGTTTGATGATGGGGTGGGTGGCTTTCAGCTCTTGAGTCCGGACCAGCGGATTACGAGTGTTGGGTACTCCTTGATTTCGGCCGGTGTCGATGACGGAGCGATTACTACCCCAAAACTCAGCAGTGATCTCGCGGCACAGATCGCGGCGTTGACTTCGCAGCTCAATGCTTTCTCGACTCGCCTCGATACCGTCGAAGGTCCCGGAGCAACGCTTGTTTCCACGGATTCCCAGGATGCGAATCTCATTGCCAAAGGCTATACCAGTTTTTCTTCCACGCCCGTTTCCGACTGGAAGAACGGTGTTGCAACGGGAGTGCCCGGAGCGCGGTGGGCACATACAGCGACCTGGTCTGGCCAGGAGATGATTGTTTGGGGGGGCTACCTTGGCGGAGAAAGTTACTCGGCTTCCGGCGGGCGATACAGTCCGGATCAGGATACCTGGACGACGATGTCTGGATTTGGGGCCCCATCCGCGCGTCAATCGCATAGTGCCGTTTGGTCCGGAACGGAATTGATCGTGTGGGGAGGATTTGGAAGCGGCGGTTATGTCAATACTGGCGCGCGATATGGGCCAACGGATCAACTTTGGACGACGATTTCGACATCGGGCGCTCCGTCGGCTCGAAGCGATCATGCCTGCGTTTGGGCCGGGAATCGGATGATTGTTTGGGGTGGGCGTGGTTCGGCGGGGTTTTTGGCCGATGGCGCGCTATACGATCCCGCCGCAAACCAGTGGACGGCGTTGACGCTCTCTGGAGCTCCGGAAGCCCGCCATTCGATGGCGTCGGTTTGGACGGGTTCGTATTTCATTGTCTGGGGTGGTGAAGCCGGCCTTGGGCCGGTTGCGTCGGGAGCGCGCCTGCTGGTCGATGCCGGGGGCACACCGCAGTCCTGGCAGACTCTTGCCACCGCGAACGCGCCGTCCGCCCGGAGTGGTCATTCGGGAATTTGGACCGGACAGAAGTTCATTGTGTGGGGCGGACGCAACGGAAGTTCATACTTCGGTGATGGCGCTCTGTACGATCCCGCCACGGACGCATGGACCGCCCTTCCAACTGCTGGTGCGCCCTCCGTCCGGGCTGGACACGCCGCTGTTTGGACCGGTAGCGAAATGCTGGTTTTTGGTGGAGGGGATTCGGCGGGAGAAGTCGCCACAGGCGCGGCTTACGATGTGTCCGCCAACAAATGGAGAACGTTGAATACCTCCGGTGGTCCCGTGGCTCGCAGTGATTCGAAAGCTGTCTGGACAGGGAGTGAGCTCGTGATGTTTGGCGGCAAAACGAGTGGACAACCGGTTGCATCGTTGCAACGCGTCAATCCTCAACCTGCCTGGTACTTCTTCCGCAAACTTTGAACCTGCTATGAGCATCGATTTAACCGCAAAGAACGCAAAGAGCGCAGAGATGGGAAGGTATGGAGTCCCGCCTTTAGGCGGTCGCGCGTCCAACGATTTAACGCGCGTGGGTTTGTCGGCACCCGACCGGCTAAAGCCGGGACTACATGCCCATGCATCCTTCTTTGCGGTCAAATACCTCTGCGCCTTTGCTGTCTTCTTTGCGGTGGTGTCCGCCCGTGCCCAATGGGAAACCCAGACCGTGACGCTGAAGCCGGGCTGGAACTCGGTGTATCTGCATGTGGATGCTTCGCACCTTGTCGTGAACGAAGATGTTCCTGTTCCGATTGAGGAAATCTGGTTGTGGAAACCGGTTTTGTCTCCGGACCGTTTCATCGACAACCCCCAGCGACCGGCCAGCGGCAACGATTGGATCAGTTGGGACAGGCGTGCGGAAGTGTCGGACACGCTCACCGCATTGATTGGCAACGCCGCGTACTTGGTTCGAAACGGCGATGCTGCGGATTATGTTTGGTCCCTCAAAGGCAAGCCTCTCCCCCCTCGCTACACATGGACCAGCAAAGGGGTTAATTTAGTTGGTTTTTCGACTCCCCCGGCGAATCCGCCCTTGTTCGCCAATTTCTTGAGCCCTGTTCCCCGTCTGGCGAGCGAGGGAGAGTTCTACAGATACGACGACGGCGACAATGATCTGACGCCCACTTTGTTCAAAGCGCTCTTTAACTCGGTGCGGGTTAATCGAGGGCAGGCATTCTGGATTCGTCACGCCAATCAGTTCAACCGATATTTTGGCGCGTTTGAAGTGACGCTCCAAAACTCTTCCGGCGTCAACTTTCGCGATTTTATTGACCAATACACACTTCGCCTGCGCAATCAGACGACCGCGGAAATCACGGTCACTCTGGATTTGCTCGATTCCGAATCCGCGCCGACCGGGCAAACGGCCATCGTCAGCAAGCCGCCGCTCTTGAGGCGCGGCGCACTCAGCGCGCAGAACCTGACGTACGCTTTCACAACGTTTGATTCGGGTCAAACCGTAACTCTCAAACCGCGCGGTGAAGTTGGCTCGGAAGCGGAAGTGGTCTTGGGAATCAACCGGCTGGCCATGAATGGCAATGCGGGTGACCTCTTCGCCGGCATTCTGCGTCTTACGGATTCGCTGGGTTACACGCAAATCGATCTGCCCGTATCGGCCAACCAAGCTTCCGGCGGTGCCACGTTTGCCTCCGGCCTCTGGGTGGGCAACGCGGTCGTCAATCAGGTGCGCCACTACCTGAAGAATTATCAACGGGACGCAAGCGGAAACCTCGTTCGGGAGGAAGTCACCCAGGATGGGGCGCCTTACGTGGTCGCAAGCGTCAAAGAAGACCTGGGGAGCGTCGCCCGGACGTTTAATCTGCGATTGATCGTGCATAAAAGCGCCGACGAGGCGCGCCTGCTCCAGCGGATTTTCCACGGGTTGGATTTGGGCGGCAACCAAGTGTTGTCAAAGACGGAGGATGCGTTGGACCCGAAGCGGCTGGGTTCGGCGCGCCGCATCAGCGCCGTTGAACTTCCTTTTACCAGTGCAAACGACGGATGGCCGTTTACCGGTCAGTTTGCCCAGGGGCAAACCATTGTGGCGCAGGTCAACTTGGCCTACGATGATTACCAGTCCAATCCTTTCCTCCACAGTTACCATCCCGATCACGACGTTCTCAATGCGACGTTCACCGCCGTCGAGAGCCGGGGTATCGAGTCGTATGATATCGAACGGAAGATCACACTGGTCATTGCGCCGCCCGCGCAAGATTTCAAGAGTGTGATCGCTGCTGGCAACGAGATAATAGGCCAATATTCGGAGGAGATCACGCTCAAAGGACGCGGCGCGGAAAGCCGCCGGATCGACACCGCTGGGAGTTTCGTTCTCCGGCGAATCAGTGATATCGCCACTCTCACCACTGCGCCATGATCTCGCTCGTTGAGAATAATTCTGCGGCGAAGACTCCAGTGCAGGGGAGCTGTCGTGAAATCCGAAATCCGAATGTCGAAACTCGAAACAAATCCGAAAATCTAAAACACGAAGCCCGAAACGATCAGTTTCCTGGTTTTGAGAATTGTAACTTGGAAATTCGAATTTGTTTCGGAATTCGGATTTCGAGATTCGAATTTTGTTAGTCTTTTCCATCGTGAAATTCAGTCAACAAATGGTCTTATGCGAATGAACACTCGAAACGCACCCACACACCGGTGGCCCACGCTCGTTGCAGCCGCCGTCATTCTAACGCTCATAGCCTTTCTATCGTCCCCACCCACGTATGGCCAGGCGAACCAATTCCCACCGGGCAAGATGACCTTTCAGGGATTTCTGACCGACGCGAGCAGTCCGCCGGTCCCGCTCGGCAACACGACTCCGGAGAACAAATCGGTCATCTTTAAAATCTACAAAAGCGCGAACGGCACGGCTTCGACCGACGTGGCATGGGCCGAGACCCAAGTGGTTACGGTGGATAAAGGCCATTTTAGTGTGCTGCTCGGCGAGGGTAGCGCGGTGAGTGGGTTTCCACATGACACCGATCTTTCCGGGGTGTTTATTGGATCCGATGCGTCCGACCGCTGGATTGGGATCACAGTGGACAGCGCTGAAATTACGCCGCGCATCCAGTTTTTTGCCGCCCCCTACGCGCAACTGGCGCGGACGGCGAACACCCTGGCCTCGGGTGCTGTGTTAAGCGGAAACGTGCAGATTGGGACTCTGTCGGACCCGAAGGTAACCCTCGAATTCGGCGCCGGGAAGAGTGGAAAAGATGGCGCCGCCGGCAAGATTGGCTACGAAACATTCACGGCTGGGGCGCTCGATATTGTTGGAGCGGGAGGGAACCCTCGAACGATCAAACTTTGGGACAACGTGATCATTCCCGGTAGCGCGACGATTAGTGGTGCTGCGACGGTGGGGGCCACCACAGTGAATGGAAGTTTAACCAGTTCTGGAAGTGTTGCGGGGCTGATTTTTCAGAATCGGGATAGCAGTAGTGTTTGGCAATGGTACAGCACCGGCGGCACGGCTCGACTTTGGAACGGAGGGGACAAAATCACGGTTTCAAGCGCCGGTGTAATCGGATCGGCTGGGCTCACGGTGTCGGGTAAAAACATAATCGAACTGGGCATTGGTTTGGCAAAGGAATCCAATGCGGGAAAGATCGGTTACCAGGTTTTCACCGACGCTTTGGACATCGTCGGCGCCGGCACGTCTGGGTCAGGGCGCAAGATCAGGCTTTGGGGTGATGTTGTCGTTGGGGGCAAGCCGACCTGGGGTAAAGGCCCTGAGAATGGGAATTTGACAGTAACCGGTACCGCGGCGTTGGGTGCCACCACGGTGACGGGTGTTCTCGTTGCCACGTCTTTCAAGACCTTCTCTGACGCGCGTATTAAGAGCCTCGTCGGCCTGAGCGATAGCCGCGTTGACCTGGAAACAATCCAAAAGCTGCGCGTCACGGACTATCGAATGGTGGACGAAGTGGCTGAGGGAGATGCGATTAAGAAGGGATTCATTGCGCAGGAAGTCGAGGCCGTCATCCCGGAAGCCGTTTCCTGGAGTCGGCAATTTGTCCCGGACATCTATTCAAACCCGTCGAGCTTCCACTTTGATCCGCGGCGCCGGGAACTCTCCCTGACTTTGGCAAAGCCACACGGCCTGAAAACGGGCGATCGGGTGCGAATCATAGCCGACGAATCGCAATTGGAATTGAGCGTCACGGAGGTTCCTTCCGCGGCGGAGTTCATTGTTGGAAACGTCGAGAAGGCTCCAAAACAGGTCTTCGTTTATGGTAAACAAGTGCCGGATTTTCGCGCGCTTAATTACGATCGCATCTTCACGACCGGCATTGGCGCCATTCAAGAACTGGCTCGTCGTGTGGAAGAGTTGAAGAAGAGCGAAGCGCGCATCGCCGAACTCGAGCAAAAGACCTCTCGAATGGCTGAGCTCGAACAAAAGGCGGCTCGGGTGGATACCCTGGAGCGCGAAATGGCTCAGTTGAAGAAACTCGTGGCCGGTCTGGCTGAAGCTCAAGCGCCGAAGCAGGTGGCCGGGATTCAAAACATTTCAACCGTTGCCGTTCGATAAACCCGCGTGTTGTTGGTTTATGACCGCAAGAAACGCAAAGAACGGAATGGGTGCAGTTCGCGGCTCGCGCGGAGCGACGAGCCCTAACCCGTGGTTCATCGGGGGAATTCCTCGAAAGCATTCGCGCTTCGAACCCGTGAACCGTAGGAGCCGACGTAAGGAGGCTCTGACTTTTTTTGGCAGACATAGAATGAGCCTCCTTACGTCGGCCCCTACGAGGTTTATGGAGAGGAAAAATGTCAATCAGGCCGACACGAATCGGTGCCGTGAACGTGCGCCAGCCTGTAGCGCCGATTGGCAATCGGCTGTTGCGCAGATTGGCAATCTGCGATACGGCGGACTGCCAGTCCGCGCCACGCCAAAGCGCCGGTTCATGCGGAGAAGGAGGTTGACTTCAGAATACCTCCGGCTCTCCAAACAGTGCGTGCGTCTCCGTGTTCACCTCGCTTTCTCCGCGCTTAAATCAGTCCGATGCTCATACGCCCTATGAAACGGTTTAACTCCATTTTCATTCGAATTGTTTTTCTTGCGGCGCTAGTTTCATTTGCAACTGCGGCGCGCGCGGCGTTGCTCTTTGACCAGCGTCCGATCCTTTTCAGCACCGATTTCGATCGTGGCGTCAATTGGCAGTCCAAAGGAGGCGTTCCGCTCTCAAGCACCGCAGGTGATCCGGCAGGTTCGAACGGGACGGCACCGAGCGAACCGACTCCAACTCCCAGGCAATTCAGCGGCGGGATCGTTTATGGCGCGGTGACCTATCAGAAAGCCTCCAACCTCGCAACAGGTTCTCTTCCCGCGAATGCGCGGAAAGAGAACCTGGACTGGCCACGTATCGAAAACGCGGACGGAACAATCCGGCTGGTGTTGCGTGCCCAAGGCGGCGCTCCTTATATGATGCGCGCGATTGCTCTCTATTTTGGTTCGGTTGCACTGCCGCCGGATGTGAACGAGAGCGGAACTGCGCTTGCCACGGACAGCTTGCAGAACTACTGGGCGGCGGAGCCTTACACAACAACCGATCATACCGGCGCGGGCTATTACTGGAGTGGGCATGCGCAACGGGTGTACGCGACTCAACCAGGCCGAATTGATCTTACCTGGCGGAGACGGTCCGGCGTGAGCGACGCCGATAAGATCACCGGGATAAATTATGCGGTCATCGGGGGGTTGAACTACGCTCTTCTGTCCACCAATCTCCTTGTCTCCGGCGCCACCGTAAAGCCACCGCGCAAGATGTATTGGACCGAAGGCCGCTATCGTGATTCCGGCAAGCCCGTGAGTGTGCCGACGGCGCGCGTGGGCGATGTAAAGATCGTCTATAACAACACCTTCCCGGAATTTGTCGGCAAGGCAAACGCGATCTATTCAGAAGGCGATGAGCCGTACCTCACAAACAGAACCGATCGCACGCTTTGGTATGACGCTTCCACCACGAAACAGATTCTGGCACGAAACAAGGAGGGCAGGGTGTTTCTGGAACTGCTCGGTGACGTGCGCGGGACAGGGCCGTACCGCAATCAACTTGGTTTTGAGATCGTTGATGTCGTGCGCCAGCCGACCCCTTCGGATGTAACCGTCGAATTGGGAGAGAAACTGACGCCGCCGGGAGATCCGGCATCAGAACTGATTCCGGAACCGCTCCTGTCAAGCATTGGGAAGAACTTCGCCTTTCAACATAATGTGGCGGCAAGCGCCGAGATCGAGCTTTACGCCACTCGCGAGACAAAGAATTTGAACGATTACCAAGTCTTCTGGATGGAAGAAAGCATTGCCGGACTGCGTTGGCCGGCTGCCTTGGCGCGGTACAAACTGGTATGGCCCGACAGCCCGGCCAAGTATAGCCACTATGTCCGTCCATCTTCGGATCAAGAGGTGGCGAAATCGACGGCCGTGGCGTTGCCGACCAAAAACGTGCCGGTCATCGAGTACCAAGACCTCGATCCCCAAGGCAAGCCGCGTGCCGCTCTGACTGAAGATTTTAAGTTTTTCAGCTTTCTGGATTCCACCGTTCCGGCGCACCGCACACTTTTGCGGTTTACCTCGGGGGACGATATCGCCTTCGAGCGGGTTCTCTCGTTGTTGGGCAGTTCCGTCAAGGCTGCGGGCTTTGACGGGAGTCGGGATCGGGCGATCAATCCGACGTTCTTTCCGGGACCGGGTTTGAGTCCTGCCCTCGATTTAAGCCCCAATCTCGGGAATGCATACGGCGAGATGCCTGCTGGCAATTATTTTGATGGCGATTCCTTTACGATCGAATCCTGGGTTTATGCGCGCAATCATCGATATTGGTCGCGGTTGATCGATGTGGGAGACTCCTCGAACATCAACAACGTCATTGTAGTTTTGTCCCCGACCTTTACCGGAAAACCGACGCTCTACGTCTTCAACGGCGGTGCCTCCTCCCTTGCAGCTCCTGATCCGTTGCCGCTGAATCAGTGGGTTCATTTGGCGGCTGTTTTCGAGTCGACGGGCGGAGCAACTGGAACGGGGTCGATTTTTATAGATGGCAAACTCGTGGTCACCGGCACGATTAATGCCCCCGCCAATGTCAACAGGCCAATGGTCCGAGTGGGCCGCAGCAACGTCGAGGGCACCATACCCCCCCAGCTTGCCGATGGCCAATTTGATAATCTGCGAATCTGGTCGGTGGCCCGCACACCAGAGCAGTTGGCTACTGATATGAAGAGCACGTATCCGGCGGGCACTCCGGGCCTGGTGGCGCAGTTTCAGTTTGGTGATGAAGGAACTGGCTCAAATGTGTCCGACGCACCCGACAGCAGCGGCAACGGTCACACGATGTCACTCTTCAATACGTCTCTCAATCCGACTCCAATCCTGGGTGTTCAGGAACGAGCCCGATTCGTGGAAGAAACGGTGTTTGTGGGGCAACGGCTGGCGCCGCCTTCCGGAGAAACGGCTTCGGATGCGAAGCTGCCGTACTTGGCTGGTTACATCAAAGAGGCGGGGGGCACGGGATTTAGCGTAACGGCTTATCGCGATCCATTTGCGGTTGGATTCGAATCAGCCGCCGCTGGGGCGATTATTCCAATCAACGCGGGATTCAACAATTCGGCGAAGCTCGAAGTGTGGTGGTATCGCAAGAACAACGCGAATTTGGCGAAAGGTTTCAGCACGATCTATTGGCCGTCGGTTGTTGGGCGATACTCCATTCAATGGCCGCCCGCCGGGCCGCACGCGCGCGAGATTATTCTCGCCAGCAACGACGGCAGTGGTGGCCTGGAAAGCCTGGAAGCCAAAGGTACGATTTACGCACAAAACGACGCGGCGAAGGCCGGCTACAATCCGAACGAGGAACATGCTTTAATGATCGGAGGCCAAGCCTACGCTCTGCGCGATGACCTGAATGTGACCACCAGCGAAGGCTATACGTCGGACCCCTACGTGTTGTTGGAACACTCCGATGGTCAAGGCAGGCCTGATATGAAGGTGTTCAAGGTGCTTCGGGAAAAGCCGGAAGCGGGAATTCTCTTCGATTATATCACCGAGGCGGGATCTCCACTTCAAGCGCCGATGCCATTGCCATTGCTTCCCAAACCCGTGGAAGGCAGCGGAGAGACCGCGAGGAATTTCAACAACGAGCCGAATTCCGAAAACGGCGATCTGCCGGTGAATTGGTCAACTCAGGACGAGGGCGGTCCTTACGGGCTCTATCGCAAATTTACTTTCCAAGATCGCAAGAATCAATTCTGGGTGTACCGCGGGGTGCATTCGGGCCTACCCGCGCTGGCGCTGGGTTCCTACAACGCCACATCCAAAACGTTCGACGCGCTGCCTGCCGCCACTGCGATTGCGGGGAATGCCTTTTCCTACACGCTGCATGTCTCACGACGAAGCGAATCGCTCGTTTTGAGTGCCGCAACAAGCAACCCGCTGCCCGCATGGCTGAGATTCGACAACATGAGCCTGACCGGAACTCCGGGTGGCACCGATGTGGGAGTAACTCAGATTGACTTGGTGCTCAGAGATAACCGTGACGAGAGCCAAGTAACGGCCACACTGCAGTTGACCGTGTTGGCGACCGGTTCTCCGGTGACCCAGGGGCCGCTCGAGATCACAAGTGCAAATGCCTTCGCGGGTGCGGATGTCACCTATGTGAACCGGCCCCCCTATCTGGCTGCCTCGCCCACCGGGCAGAACAGTTTCACCATGCGGTTTTACTACCGGACCCAGGAGGGATTTGCCTGGCCTGGGATTGCGAATCCGCCGCCGGTCGATTCCATTGTTCCGTATCTGCGTCCGAAAGACTCGAGTGGGAGTTTTTTGGGGGACGCGGCGTCGAAGAACACGGACTCGTTGGATATCGTTTACCGCCCCGCTTGGCCGTCCACGATACCTAAGCTCCAGTTTGGGGATACGCTCACCACACCCAAACTCGGCCTGCCGGCGGTGCGCGGCCAGACCAGCGTTCAGGTACTCTATCAGCAATCGATTGCCCAGGATGTCGACACCCCAAAGGTGAGCGCTGTACTGCACGATCCGACCCGCGAAAAATATGTCGATCTCGCAAGCCACAATCTTGCTCGAATTCCTCCTTCCGTCCGGACGGAGAACTACCAAGGCAAGGTGTTTTTTCCGAATCTTCCCCCGCACTTGATTCAGAGGCTCTTCTTCGATCCCAACCGCAGCGCTGCCGGACAATTGGTCCTGAAGGGTGAATTTATGGATGAACCCGTGGGCCTAAAATATGTTCAGCTGAATGTGCTGCGGGGCTCGGATCTGCAGGCAGTGAAGGATTTGACGCCGACTTCCGACTCGCAAAACAAGTCGAAATGGGACGCGGCCGTCGATGCTTTGGCAACCACGCTGGAGACATTCCACGAGAATCCGGATGTTCCGAAGACGTACATCCCGGATCCTGCCAAGAATGTGACGGTTGGGATCGGCGCCCTGGCGGAGATCCATGACTCCAACACGGCTGTGGATTCGTACGCCTTGAGCGCCAGCGGTCCGGGACAGGGATTTCTCACGGTCATTGCCGCGAACGGATCGGCGTTCACACCTGAAGGTGATCCGGTTTCGATGTACGTTCTCCAGGTGGGAGGTTCCTTGGTTCCTGGAGAGTTGAAAATATTGCCTTCACCAAATCCATTGAGTGAACTTTTGACCATCCAGCACACGTCCGATCTGGCGGGCCGATTCGATGAGTACGAGTATGAATGGCGGATTGCGCCGCCGGTGGATGGATTTCCGCCTGCCGTCACGGAGTCCTTGTCCGGCTGGAATGCCCTTGCCTCGGGCAATGGAATCCCATTCTACACCCTGGGAGGCAGCGGCATTCAGGTGCTCATCGACAACTATCTGATGATGCGGTATCGGCCCAAGAACGCAGCGCACCCGATCGTGAATCAGTGGTCCGATTGGACAGACCCGCAGTTGGCCGAAGGCTGGATCAAGCGCGTCCTGGCCGGGATCAACCCGTTCAACCAGCGCGTGAGCGACCTGTTCAACAATGCGGTCAACACCGATGTCAGCATCCTTACCCAAGCCGGTCCCCGATGGGAGGGCGACGTAGCCTTGAATTTGGAGACAATCAACAATCTGGGCTTGATCGAGATCTACGAAACGGTGCTTCGGCGCGGGAAACTGTTGAGCATCGAGAGCGGTATCAACTTTGGTCCCGCCAACGATGCGCTCCTCCTTGCCGCGGGGTATCTGAACGACCTCTATTTGATGCTGGGGAATGAGGCTTGGGCCGACGCGGCCAATCCAACCATCGGAATCGGTACACAGGATAAAACCTATGGCGACATCGCCACGGCCCTTTTCGCGTTCAAAGGTCAGATGGCCTCATTGCTGGACGAGGAATTGGCGCTCCTGCGGGGACGGGACGATTTTCTTCAACCGGGCGTGGAAATATCGCCGGTGTACAACCGGCTGTTTTGGAACTACACACGTGGCATCGATTCGGGTGAAGTGATTTACGCTCTGAACTACAACATCCAAGAAAATAATGCATCGGGGGTAAACGGAGTCATCAATGCCGACGATGCGCGCAAGATGTTCCCGCAAGGGCACGGTGACGCCTATGGCCATTATCTCACCGCTCTGACCGGATATTACTCGCTATTGATGGATACTGACTTTGACTGGGTGCCGCGGATCGAGGCGGTGACGGTGCTCGGCAAGGCGGTCTCAGTCGACTATCAGGACGAGCGCAAATTCGCCGCAGCTGCGGCGTCTCTGGCTCGTGCCGGACAGCAGGTCTTCGATTTGACCTGGCGGAAGGACTACAAGCCCGGTGCCGAAGTTGGCTGGAAACATCTTTCGGCCACTCGGACGAACGAGCGACGGAAGATTGACATGACTCGATATTGGGGCGTGGATCACTGGGCATCACGGACGGGCCAGGGTGCCTACATTAACTGGGCCATGGGTAATTCAATCTTGCCCGACGTCGATCCGGATCCCGACCATGAAGGCATTCAAAAAGTCGATCGGACTACTGTTCCGGAACTGAAGGAGTTACCGTCTGTGGCGGAGAGTTTGCAGACAGCTCTTGACAACGCCGAAGGCGGCCTGACGCCGTTGGGTCTCGCGGATGGAAGCCTGGCTTTCGATCTTGATCCTACGCAGGTCACCGGATCGGCGGTCCAAACCCACTTCGAACAGGTTTATGACCGCTCGAAACGGGCGTTGAACAACGCCCTGGCAGCGTTCGATGATGCCAAAGATGTCACGCGTTTGATGCGTTCGGAACAGGATTCACTCGCCGGATTGCAGTCCAGCATCTTGAATCAGGAAATCGCGTACAACAATGCGTTGATCGAGATTTATGGAACCCCGTATCCCGATGACATCGGACCCGGCAAAACCTACGCCCAGGATTTCAGCGGACCCGACCTGATTCATTACCTCTATGTCGATACGGCTGAACTCACGTTTACGGACCTTCTGGAGCCAACAGAAGAGGAAACTTATAAAATCGATATCCAATCGCTTCCGGACGCTCGAGTGCTGGGGGCCGAGACGCAATTCGACGACATCTTGAGTCAATCGGATTCCGCATATTCAAACGACACGCACTACATCGAGTTCGTCCTCTCTCCGCACGGCTATTTTGGAAAGCCGCAGCATTGGAGCAGCCGAAGGAAAAGTCCAGGCCGCATTCAGCAAGCAATTTCGGACATTATCAAAGGACGCAATGCGGTGTTGCAGGCGCTGGATGACATGGACGGCCAGAAGGAAGAACTGGACGGCGCAATCAGACTGTTCAAGCAGGGTGTGAATACCATCCGCCAGATTGATGCGTTGGAAAGAGACAAGTATATTGCCGAGTTCGTGACTCAGGGAGTCGAAGTGGCCAACGATATCTTTCAAGGCGCGCAAGAGTCGGTCCAAGACTCGATCCTGAAATCCGTCGATGTGATCAAAGAGTCTCTCCCCAGATCTCTCATTGCGGGACTGGCGGCGGGAGGCGATTTGACTGCGCCCGCCCGAGGTGCCGTGGCGGCCGGTGGGCTGATTTCAGCGGAAGCCCTTGATATTATAGCGAAAATCGCTGATGCAGCCACCAAGCTGCTTCGCCTTTCCAATGACCAGGCAGCCGCAGGTGTGGACCTGTTTCAAATCACTCCACTTTCCGAGGCGCAGGAATTCCGGCAGCAGGTCTATGACTTGACCCTCCAGTTCAACGCGATCCAGGACGGTTTCGCTACTCTTAATGGCCGACTTCAGGAGTTGGATGACGCCGAGCGACAGCTCCAGGCGTTGGTGGCGGATGGAGATCGTATTCAGGCCGAGCGCGAGATTTTCCGGCAACGTTCCGCGGCGCTGGTCCAAGGGTTCCGCACACGTGATGCCGCGTTCCGCATTTTCCGCAATGAAAAACTGGAGCGGTACAAAACGCTGTTCGATTTGGCCGCGCGGTATGTGTTCTTCGCGGCCAACGCCTTCGATTACGAGACTGGGTTGCTCAATACTCAGAAAGGCAAAGAATTCATCAATCGCATCGTAAACGCACGTGCCCTTGGTATCGTGCGCGACAACGAACCTCAATTCGCCGGGAGCAACTCGGGTGACCCTGGTTTGTCGAGCGTGCTCGCGGAAATGAAAGCGGACTTTGAGGTGCTGAAAGGCCGGCTTGGGTTCAACAATCCCAGCGGCTACGGCACCACGGTCTCGCTTCGAATGGAGAAGGAACGGATCATTCCCGCATCCGACGGTGATTCCGCCTGGCAGGATGTGCTGGAACGAGCGCGGCGTCCCAACATTCTGGAGGACGCGGACGTGCTGCGTTACTGCATGCAGATTGACCGTGGCAACGGTTTGCCAGTGCCCGGAATCGTTCTTGAATTTAGCACCACCATTGAAGATGGAGCCAATCTATTCGGGCGCGTGCTGGCCGGTGGCGATCACTATTTCGACACGAGCTCCTTCGCGACCAAACTCTTTGCCGTCGGCGTGGCATTTGAAGGGTACGTGGGAATGGATAATCCGGTGGCGAACACTTCGGCGGTCGGCGTGGCCGGAGGATATTCACCGCCCGATCCGAGCACTTCGTTCCTGGGCTCCAAATCCCTAGCCGCGACGCCGGGAATTTACCTGATCCCGGTGGGCGTGGATTCGATGCGCAGTCCACCCTTGGGCGATGCACGAGAAATTCGAACGTGGAATGTCGATGATGTAGCGATTCCGCTTCCGTTCAACATTGGCGGATCGGGTCTCTCCACGAAAGCATTGTGGCAGTCCAATCAGTCTCTTTCCGAGCAGCTTTTCAGTGTTCGCAAACATCCGGCGTTCCGTCCGGTTTCCACAACCACCGCCTTTGGCAACGATATCTATTTCGGATCGATCCTCCGGCTATCGCAGTTCACGAACAACCGATTGATTGGGCGCTCCGTCTGGAACACGAAATGGAAACTTATCGTTCCTGGTCACAAATTGCTGGGCGATCCTAACGAGGGTCTCGATCGGTTCATCCAGACCGTCAAAGATATCAAGCTGCATTTCGTGACGTATTCGTATGCGGGGAATTAGCTGAAAGGGAAATCATGAACCGCAGAGAGCGCAGAAGAATGAAGACTTTCGATATGTTCCTCCGCCCGCATGTGGTCCTGCCTTTCCGTGTGAGCGGCTCTCCGGAACACATTCGCGGCGCGTCGGACGGTCGAGCATGCTTTGGGTTTGCCGAGTCGAGACCGGCTAAAGCCGGGACTACATACGTAACGACCGCAAGTAGTCCCGCCTTTAGGCGGTTCCACACCCGTTTAAAATCCAAAATTGCAACGCTTTTCGCACTTCTCGCGCTTGTCCCGATCCACGCCTTTCCGCCCACGCCACCCCATGTTCTCTTTGGGATGATTCGCGATGAGATGGGAAATCCCCTGACCGTTTCGGGAGCGGAACTGATCCTTGAAACATCGACGGGCAAATCGATCAATGGAACGGTTGTGCCGGGCCTGGAGCCCGGCGTGAACTACAAGTTCGCCGTGCCGCTCGATGCCGCCGTCCGGTCCGATATCTACAGACGGGACGCGCTTCAAGTATCGGTGCCGTTCAAGATGCGGGTCCGCATCGGCACGTCTGATTACCTTCCCATCGAAATGCGGGGTGAATTCTCGAAACTGGGGCAATCGGCGCAATCGACACGCCTTGATCTAACCTTGGGAGAGGACGCCAATGGGAACGGTCTCCCGGATGCCTGGGAACGCGCCATTCTCGCGGCTTCGGGAAGCAAGCTTACCGAAGTGAGTCCCCATGACGACTCCGATGGGGACGGGCTCAGCAACCTGGACGAATATATTGCCGGCACAAACGCGTTCGATAGCGAAGACGGATTCTCACTCAAAGTTGTCGAGGTAAATGGCAGCGTACCGTCCTTGGAGTTCATGTCGATTCAGGGCCACACTTACAAGGTCTTTGGTTCCTCGGATTTGAACGATTGGGCGCAAACGGCGTTTCGCATTGCAAGCGACAGTACGGATGCCCCTGACCGGCAGAACTACCAGGCGAACGACTCTCGCGTGGTGCGGGTTTTGGTGCACCCAGCGCCAGAGCAGCCAACGATGCGTTTTTTCAGGTTACGGGTGGAATAGTGTTTCCGAGCTGCTGCGTTCTGAAAACCATGCTGCCTTCGCGAAATGTCAATCACTCGGGAGGATTAGCCGCAAAGAACGCAGAGAGCGCAAAGAAAGAAAGACCGGCAGCCTCCCCTTTACACGGTTCCTGGACGGGGAAGATGTCGAACGAGTTGACTCGAATCGAGTCTGTGAACGGGTGTTGTTTGCACGTAGTCCCGCCTTCAGGCGGTTCCGACCGGCTAAAGCCGGGACTACATGCCAGTTCATGGAGAGAACCTGCGACGCCTGCGGATGTCGTGATGTCCGGTTGGCTCAGCGAGGGGCTCCGTCCGTTCTTTTCTTTCTGGTTAAGTCTTTTGATTGGTTGTTTCGCTGCAATGGCGATGTTGCTCGCACATACGTGCATCGCAGCAGACCAAGTAAACGCATCGAGTGCGCGCTATGAGATTTCCCATAGGACGCTCGGAGTTGGAGGTGGGCAGGCGCAATCGGGCACGCTGAGTTTTGAAACGTCTCTTGGAGGGTTCCCAGGAGGGAGCAAGACGTCCGATGGCCGCGTCACTTTCGAATTGGGCCGGGTCGGCTTCCTCGTCGCGGATGATCCTTTGAATCTGGCGCCTACTCTCTCCACCGTTGGCAACCAGAACGGGGATGGCGGCGCGACACCCTTGGTAAACTTCACGGTGGGCGACGAGGAAACGCCGGTGACCGAACTGAGCGTGTCGGGCTCTTCGTCCAATCCAGCCCTGATTCCAAACAGCTCCATTCACCTGGGTGGTTTGGACGGGAACCGCACTGTACAAGTTTTCCCATTACCGGGGATAACGGGTTCGGCGATTCTCACGCTCACGGTGTCGGATACGAATGGGGGTCAAGGCAGCACGCAATTCACGGTCACAGTAAATGTCCCGGCTCAGACAGTGACACCTGAAATGAGTTGGCCGAACCCGGCTGCAATCGTTTACGGTACGGCATTGGGCAGTACTCAACTCAATGCCGCTGCAAGTGTGCCCGGCACGTTTGCCTACAGTCCCGTGTCCGGAGCGATCCTTCAGGCGCTATCGGTAACGTTTACACCCACTGACACGACACTCTACGAAACGGTTCAAACCACGGTGTCGATAACGGTGAACAAAGCGCCCTTGACGATCACAGCGGATTCAAAATCCAAAGTCTATGGCGCGGCATTGCCAGCGTTGACCGCCAGTTACAGTGGATTTGTGAATGGTGAAACCGTCGCGGTTCTGGCAGCGCCGATCAGTTTGAGCACCACCGCCACGGCATCCAGCAACGCGGGTTCCTACACCATTACGCCAGCCGGGGCCAGTGCGGCCAACTACACGATATCGTTCGTCACCGGCGCTCTGACTGTTTCGGCGGCTCCATTGACAATCCGACCCGACGATCTGACGATGCGCTTGGGTGCGACCGTGCCGGCCTTGACGGCCACTTATGTTGGGTTGGTCAACGGAGACACCGTCTCGAGTCTGACGACCGCGCCGACGCTCACGACCACG
>JAQBVM010000477.1 GCA_027623095.1 Verrucomicrobiota bacterium | reverse complement strand
TCGAATCCTACCAGGTGCAGCATTTCTCCCCAATAGTTCTCCTGGAATCACCAGCCTCCGCGCTCCTCAATCCAAAGAAGAAGAAGCGGTTCAGGCGTGTCCTGATTCGGAGATGCGCCCGCTTCTGACAACGGACCGCAGGCAATGATGTCTGCCATCCCCGATTCCTCTGCCTCCATTCCTTTGTCCAATTCTGATCGATGAGGCTGCGAATTGTTACGCACGTGTTGACACCGACCGACCGAATTGTGGCCCATGCGCCACAATTGCCCGACGCACCGGTGCACAAGTGCATGAAGAGGCGGTGGCGAATCACAATGGTGAGGAAATCGGCCCGTCGGCTGCGCCGGGAAACGACGGTCAGCAAGCGTTGGATTGTCCAGCAATTGGCAATGGAGTCGGTGAGCAACGTGACGTTTTGCCTGAAAGCGAGCGGTAAGGGACGTTGACTGTCGATTGTTTTGCCCCACCCCTTAATAGCGAGTTTTTGAACGGGTAGAGTTGTACAAGCACTTGAACCTAAACCGGATTTTGTGGTCCGACCAGGAGTCAGGACAGGAGTCAGGCAAGGAGTCAGGCAAGGAGACGACGCTTTCGATCAAAGCGATCGCCACGCGCCTGCTTCTGGGAAAAGTTCATATCCGGAATCTCGGAAACCGCAAGAAAAGTGCCTCAGCTACCTCAAAGTCGAACCATACGCTGTGGTACGGAACTCCTATTTTCGCGGAATCGGGCTTGCTGACTAAATAACCTAGTGTACACTGAAAACAGACAAATACGAAGTTCGACTCCCATTTCTAAGCCATGCCTAGACAACTGGCGCTGCACGGTGTCCCACTTCAAAATCGCCGGAATGGCGCCACCTTCACCGTATGGAATTAGCGACAGATGTTGCCCACGTTTGGGAGCCCTTCAGCCATGAATACACCGAACGCGTGTTCTGCCCGACCCAGTTTGGACGCATTCGAGCCCATATCCGCGTACACATCCGCAAGCCGGATGTGCTGGATTTGGGCTGCGGGCCTACGGCTTTCCTACTTAGGGAGCTTGCCGCCGACCTCGATATCAACCCGGTAGCATCAGACTTCTCTGAAGGCATGCTGCAAACGGTGAAATCCAAGCTGCGTGCGTCGGACGGCGACCTCGCACTTCGCGTAAACTTCCACAAGACGGACAACCGGGACCTTGTTTTCGACGGAGATCGATTCGATACGGTTGTTTCGGTAAACTCCATCCTCCCTGAAAAGAGGCAGGACATTGCGCCGATGATTTCAGAAGTATTTCGCATCCTCAAGCCCAGCGGCCGCCTGGTCGCGATCTTGCCCGCGTTCGAAACAACTTTGATGGCAAAATCAGCGTGGGATCTGGACGTGGAAATGGACGAGGCAAATCATCGGGAGAAAGACACAACAGGATGGCAGTGCTTCTTCACCAAGGAAGATATTGGGGAATTACTTTCCGATAACGGCTTTCAGTGCCTTACCATTCAGAAACTCGAGTTTACGTTTGAGGAAGAAATTAACGCGGTTAGCGCCATCTATGGCATCGCTCCGGAACTGCTGCGGAGAACACCGCTGTTTGAACACTTTGTGACGGCGGAGAAACCTCACAGCTAAACGAGTTTGCTATACCAGGCCACCAAACCGTGCCGTAACTCGGCAACACCCTGAGTCAGCTTGGGCCAATATCTCCACTCGCCGTTAAGCTGCTGACAATCCCCGGCAATCTGGCGCAGGCCGGAGCGCCGAAGCGAAAAAAAGCGCAACCCAGTCAGTTTCGCTTCTGTAGTCAGAGTGTAACTAAATTCTCCCAGTCCGTGATCAAAGCGCGTCAACCCAACGGCGTCATAATCGTTTGAAGGAAACATCAGTTTCGGGACTGCAATAATGATCTGCACGTTGAATCTGTCCGTTTGTTTCAAAGGCTGATTCAGTTTAATCTTAAAACAGATCTTATCGACATTGCTCGGATGAAACTCCAGCTCGGTTTCCAAACTGGAATTGCCTGATAAATCGATTGCCGTGCATGCAATGTCGGCCTTTCGTCCGGGCGCCCCGATGACAACGAACGGCAGCCGGATGAAATCGGACCCGAATTCATTTTCACAACTGCCGGTCATGGTTATTTGCGCCTTGTAAGTCCGATCCCTGGAAATACGGGCGTCGTATCGAATCGCCTCGTAACGATGACTGCTCTCAATGTCCCACGAGTCAGGAAGCACCATGGATTCTAACGCGGGCAGGTCGATCGGGGTTGACCAAGGTTGAACACCATCTTCTTTCGGCAGATGCAATCGCAGAGACTCGCGCGATTGAATCTCCGGCTCCGCAGGCCTAAAGCAACGCTCGATGAAACGTATCCGCTGGACGGTGTAGCGAAATGCCTCGCACTTGATCTTATAATAACTCTGGGATTGCTCTTTCGGCGTATCCCTGGAAAGCGCGGAGCCCGCCGAAAGCACCAGGATTTCACGCTCCTCAGCTTGCCCGTCAGCCTCAGTCACAAGATGCCTGATGACCGCGTGAGTTGCGTAGTGCTTGTGTCCATGCAAGACCATCTGTACTCCCAAACGCATCATCGTCTTCCAGAACAACCCGGCATTCCGCATGATCATGAGTGATTCCTTGTCCTTGAGTGTGACCGACTTCTCCCTCTCCACAGACGGAAGGCTGTGAACATGATGATGGATTAAGGCGATCTTGCGACATTCTGAAAACCCCGGCAGCGATTTGTACTCTTCCAAAGCCCGGCACATCCAGTCCATATACTCTGGCTCCACATTGCCATTTGCATAATTCGCCCACAATCCCGGCAGTCCATTGGAGTCGAATTTGAGGAAAGCGGTTTCAAATTCGGGAAAATACTCACACCACTCCAGAAGGGAACCGGACGTTTTCTCATACCTTGACGGCTTTCTGGAACCCCAGCGCGAGGGAAACTTGATTTTGGAGACATCGGCGGGCACCACCCTTTGCCCGGCAGTTCCGAAGCCTCCAAATCCGTCTCCCCATTCTATGAAAGCACGGTCCCACTTCGCCCTTGACTTGCGCCACCCGACATCGTGATTGCCGGGAATTACAAGAACGCGAGCATCTTTGCCCCTCTTCTCGAACCGGGAAAGCGCTTCCATCAAAAACTCCTGCGCCCTCCGAAACAATTGAGGGGCCGCCCTTTCAGCAAGATCGCCGGTCACCACAATGAAATCAGGCAAAGGATCCGACAGCAAACTGGCGAGAAGCGGCTCGGCTGCTTGTTTATCTTCATTTCCAAAATGCAGATCCGAGAGATGGGCAATTAGAGGTTTCTTTACAGCCATACAGTTCCTTCCTTTCCAGATAACCAATGCACATTCTTTGTCAGCGAGAAGTAAAAGTCAACGCCGTCAGTTTCCAGGCGAAAACGGCGAAGCGACACCCTCCGAACACGGTTCAGGAATTGCTCACGTCCCAGTTGATGATACCATACACAAGCCAGATTTCAGCGATCCAATTCGAAGTCCGCGCTTTCAGGCAAACCGAGAACTTTTAATGAACGCCACGAAAATCAGTTCTGTCAATTTTCTGCATTTCGGCAAAGGAACGGATCATCTGAACGAATTTGCGCGGGAACTGGAGGCAAATCAAAGCATTTGGAAACGAGACATTGTAGCGAGTTTCCGCGCCCTCAGCAACAAAAGTGAATCGGAGCGACATTATGCGAATTGCGCCAAAAGAATTGTTACCCTGGCTGGGTGGCTGAGGAGGGGAAAATGATTCGTTGCGCC
>JAQBVM010000476.1 GCA_027623095.1 Verrucomicrobiota bacterium | reverse complement strand
AAACGCGGGCTTCCGAATGCCCCGTTGTTTCCATTGCGCCTTCTTCTTCAGTTTGATCCGTTCAAGGATGAATCAGGGCTTCACAGAGTGTCGCCCCACCCAGCAAAGGTTGATCGCAAGGCTGTGTCTTTCTTGAATCGCGCGAGCTTCCGAACACTTTGAAAGTGCAATGATCGGCACGATCCCAGGCGGAAAGGCTTGACTCGAATCGCGAGAGAGGTACTGACTCCGCCGGATTCCCTTCCGAGGGGTAATCAGGCTGACCACACGTGGACTCAAGAACGCAATTCGAGGCACTGCTCGACCGCAAGGCTCCAATCCTTGCGCTGGCTCCGATGCAGGATGTGACCGATCTGCCGTTTTGGAGGCTTATGTCCCGCTATGGCGGCGCCGACGTCTATTTCACGGAGTACTTTCGTGTGCATTCCACATCCCGCCTCGAAAAGGACATTTTGCGCTCAGTCACGGAGAATCCCACTGGACGCCCTGTAATTGCGCAAATGATTGGGAATGATGTTCCCTCTCTTGTGCGATCTGCTCAAGAACTTCAGCAATATCCGATCGCGGCTGTTGATCTGAATTTGGGATGCCCGGCGCCGGTTGTGTATCGGAAATGTGCCGGCGGCGGCTTGCTCCGGGAGCCGGAGCGTGTGGACGCGATTTTGGGAGCGTTAAGAGACGCTTTGTCGATCCCGTTCACGGTCAAGACGCGAATCGGTTTCGAGTCATCGGAACGATACGAGGAGTTCCTGCAAATCTTTGCGCGCCATTCGCTCGATCTCTTAACCGTCCACGGCAGGACTGTGAAAGAGATGTATCGCCCGGGGGTGCACTACGACCTGATTGCGCGCGCCGTTGAGGTGGTTGATTGCCCGGTACTCGCGAACGGCGACATCGACTCAACTATTGCGGCGTGCCGAGTGTTGAATCAGACGGGCGCCCGCGGCCTGATGATCGGACGCGGCGCGATCCGGAATCCGTGGCTATTCGAGCAGATTCGGCGGCAAGTGCGGAGCGAACCCTTCTTCGTGCCTCGCGGGCGCGATGTTCTTGACTACATTCACGAGCTTTACCACACGGTGAAGATGGAGAATTTCCTCGAGAACAAACATGTTCAGAAAATGAAGAAGTATATGAACTTCCTCGGTTTCGGTTTGGATCGAGCCGACCTTTTTCTGCATCAAATACGCCGAGTTTCAACCGAGGTCGATTTCTTTCGTGTGTGCGCGGATTTTCTGGATCACGACGATCCGATGATTCTCGCATCGGGTGAGGTTGAGTCCGTCATGTCGAATTTCCAGCAGTAGGAGAGGAGCGAACGAGGCTTCGGCGGCATTACCCAATCGGGTAGTTCCACTCCTCAAAACACGTCTTCCACTCTTGCTCAATCCGCACTTTGAGTTCGCTGGAGAGCTGAACGAACGAGTTCTTCTCGTAATGGGAGTGCAGGCCGATGTATCGCCGAAGATCGGGCTCTGCGGTCTCAATGTCTGGAAGTTCAAGAGCGTTGTACAGCCGCCGCATCTCGTCGAGAGGGTTTTTCTCAAGGGTTTCGAATTGCACTTCATGAAGATGACCCCTCGGAATCAGCGCTCGTTCTTCGAAGTAACTGGCATACATCTCCCGGTACTGTCGAAGAATCCAGTCATCCAGATCCTGCAGTTGTGGCTCGTGGAGACCGTGCCAGTCGTACATTATCTGGAACGTCTTGCGGCTCGACTGAAAAACCGCGTGCGGATTTCGATGGATGTGAACAAACTTCGCTTGGGGAAACATCTCGAGCAGAAGCCGAATCCGGGCGGTGTGCGGCGGCGACTTCAGAATCAGCGGACGATTGTCACGCCACTGGAGCTTGCTCACGAAACGTAAGAAGGCGTCTTGCCACTCCGCGATTTCCTCCGGGCTGGCCTCTTTAAATGTCAGGTATTTTTCGAACCGCTCGCGGTGGCGTGGAAAAACCCAGCCGAGGCAGGGTGATTTCAGGCTCGCGACGGAAAGCGCAAATTCGTCCTCTTGCGGGAGAACCAGGTTCAATTCAACGTTGTCCATGGGCCTTCGCCTTGGAATAAAGAACGAGAATCGCGGCAACTCTTTCGCCTCACGGGTTAGAAACTGATGAGGAAAAGAAACCTGATAGGCATTCGGAAAAGAAAACCGGCGATCCTGCGCGAGCAAATGATGCAACATCGTAGTGCCGCTCCGCCAATGCCCCAGGACGAACAGGGGCGGCTGAACGACAACATCCTTCAAAGCCAGGGCGTAACGGCTCCGTTCTCGAGCTTGCCAAAAGCTGTTTTGCAGACTTTGCACCGTGATGAGTGCGAACCGGGGCAAACGGCAAAGATCAACCGACCACTGCTGCGATCGAAGCAGGCGAATCCAATTGGCGAGAGTAATTCCGACCAGAAGTCCGGGGCCGAACCTGCTCAGTAAGCGCGTGCGCCAGTCCATATTTGAACAAATGAAGATTGAAGCTTTTGCCTCTAGGAGGGAAGCGTGCCGCTCTTCGAATCCTTATCGTTTCTCCGGTGGAGAGGATTGGCCGCGTCCTGTTAGATAGGCCACGAGCGATGCGATCTGTTCTTCGGTTAGCGGACCTCCGTAGCGTTTTGCGAAGGCGGGCATAAATGTTCCCGGTTTTCCGTTTTGAATCCACTGATCCCAATAGGCGTGGTCAGTTGGTTTATTCAGCTTCGCGATGTCGGGAACCATCTCGGCCCGATGCTCGGCTTCGTGACAGATTCCACAAGCCAAATCGAATAGGGGTTTCCCCATCTTTTCCGCGGCAGGGTGTTTGTGGCATTCAGCGCAGCCCTGTTTAAAGACCGCTTGCCGGTCGGTGAACGCCCGCTGTTGATTCAGTTCCCGCGAAGTCAACTCCGGAAACTTGACGTTCACCGTCAGAATGTTTGTTCCAATGGAGCTCTCGATTGCGATAGTTTTCGTGAGCGAGCCGGTTCTTCCCTGGATATCGACGTCCACCTCGATTTTCCCGGATTCTCCCGGTGATAGAAGCCAAGGCAAAGAGGGAAACTTTGCAACGGTGCAGCCGCACGACGGATGGACGGCATTAATTAGAACGGAATCCGGAATGTTGTTCGTAAGATTGAACGTGAAAAGAACATTCGTTTCTCCGCGTTTGGACTCGTAATGCTTTGAGACAGCATCCCACGTTAAAGATTGGGCATCAGTCTGCGGTGCGAAAACTGATAACCAAGCCAGCATACCCAGCAGCCAGGGCCATTGACTCTGTTGATTAGAAACTTGCATACGCTAGGAGGCTTAGACGGAACCAAGCCTGTTGACAAGAAGACTCAGCCTCCGCACTTCCAAAGGGGAGGACGCGCCGACTCTCGTTTCTCTCGGTGGGGCGACACTCCGTGAAGCCCTGACTTCTGCTTGTGGGATGGGTGTCTTGCAAACTGGAGCTTTGGAAACGCCGGATTGCTTGGATATCTCGATGTTTCCGTTGTGCCTATTCGGTCGAGTTGTTCGCCGCAAGGTTGATTAGGGCTCCACGGAGTGTCGCCCCACCGGGCCGCAAGGGGCTGACACTCGAATCTTACAAGTTGCAGCATTGATCCATAATAGTTCTCCAGGGATCACCTGCCTTCGTGCTCCTCCCTTCAATCAGATGCAAAAGAAGCAGCCGTTCGGGCGGGTCCTCATTCAGATGAGCTCACCAATTTCCCTGATCTTGTTTTTTGGGTCTTCTGGAAGTCGAGTGGGTAGTTTTGAGGGATTTCTGTTTGATTTAGGAGGGTGAAAA
>JAQBVM010000084.1 GCA_027623095.1 Verrucomicrobiota bacterium | reverse complement strand
GAGACCGGGCTACCCGATTTGGACCGAAAGCTCGAACTCGCATGCCACTGGGTCGGTAACCAGCGGCACCCAGAGCCCATCCCTTGGGCTTGGAATCGGCCTTGGGTACGTACCGCCGGAACAGTCCAAACCGGGCACTGTGATTTGCATTGAAATCCGCGGCAAACAAGCCGCGGCGGAAGTCGTGCGAAAGCCCATTTACAAGAAACCAGTTTGACGGACCGAGACCGAACGATTACACCAAGACGCACAGTTTGAAACGGTCGAAATATCCCAAAAATCGAAGAAACACCGAGATTATGACCAACGTTCCATCGGATTTGAAATATGCCAAGAGCCACGAATGGGTCCGTGCGGAAGGAAATCATGGCACGATTGGCATCTCGGATCACGCGCAACAGGAGTTAACCGATCTCGTCTTTGTGGAGCTGCCCTCTGTCGGACGTTCCGTCAAAGCGGGAGAGGCATGCGCTGTTGTCGAATCCGTAAAAACCGCGAGCGACATCTATTCGCCCGTCAGCGGAAAAGTCGTCGAGGTTAATCGAGCGCTGGCGGATCATGCGGAGCTTGTCAACTCCGAGCCATACGATGCCGGATGGCTTTTTAAAGTGGAATTAAGCGATTCGGGAGAGTTAAACCAACTCCTCGACGCATCTGAATACAGCAGCCAGGTCAATGCGTAAGCAACCGGTCTCTCACGGTTTCGCCGGTATCCTGACTTCTACCATTGTCCCGGCTCCCGGCTGACTATTGATCTGCGTCTTTCCGCCGTGGATTTCCACGAGACGCTTTGCAATCGTCAATCCCAACTTCGAGTCATCCGTCGTTTTCGGAGTTTCTTCGTTTTCAGGCGTAGCCCGGACCGCAGCTGCCACATCGGCCTCGAAACCGCGTCCGTGGTCAACGACGGAAAAATAGAAGAATCCGGAAGAAGACCGGGTCTCCACACGCACCGGAGTGCCCGGTCTCGAGAATCTGAAAGCGTTTTCAACAAGCTCCTCGGTTATTATCTTTAGATAATCCTGTCCGAGCGGCGCCGGCAAGTCCCCGACCTTCAACGCCAAATCGTCCGACCGATTCAAGCGTTTGGCGACTGCCGCAGCCCATCCCTCGATCACATCCCTGGAATACGGCGTCCCGCTCTCACGCAATCCAGAGACTTTCACAGCGTCGGTCGCAAGCAGCTCGATCTCCGAGTAAAAAAGGTATTGTTGAACAAGCTGATGAAGACGAGTGGCGGAACGGTCGATCGTATCGACGCACTCCAAGACTTCGCTAATTTTCATCGACTCGATATCACGCCGTATCACCTCTGTTCGCCCAAGGATTTCGGTGAGCGGAGCCAGCAATTCAATCGGAAGCGACGACGATAGCAGCGTGCGAAGCTCCAGCATCTTCATCTCGGCAGCCTGGGTCACTTTCTCGCGCCGCTGCAAACGAGTCTTCACAGCCGTGAGCAACTCGTCCAGTTTGAACGGCTTCGCAAGATAATCATCGGCACCCGAGCTCATCCCAATTCGCATCGGCACCTTGCCACTGTAGCCAGTCGTTAAGATCACAGGAATCGCCGCCGTTGTGGGGTCGTTTCTAAGCCAGGTCAGCACCGTCAATCCGTCCATCTTCGGCATCTCGATATCGGAAATGATCAGGTCTGGCAGCTCCGCAAAGGCAAGTTCTACCCCATCGATTCCATTCGCCGCCTCCATCGCGCTATAGCCCTCCGCATTCAATGCGCCAACAATCAGTTTTCGGAGCGGACGTTCGTCCTCGATAATCAAGATTCGGTACATTCGTGTTCCCTCTGCTGCCGATCCGTCATTCCAAACGAATGGCAGACAAAAACGTTCTTTTCCGTCCAAGCAAAGCGAGTGCCATGAACGAACTGCATCAATGCGAAAGCAAATAATGCCGTAAGGATTTGAAGACAAATCTCAGGAAGATTCAGGGGGAAAGGTCAAAACCGAGCTTCGTTTCGGTTCGAAAGCGTTTGCTGAACCATCTCTCCTCAGCAAATATCGACATCCTACTAGTTTAAATATAAACAACTTACGTATTATCAGTCGGCAACACTCGCCTCCAAGGAGTATGAACGCAGGCACTGTCTTTCAGATTCGAACTTCGCATGAACCCGATTCAATCGTCGAACTTTGGAACCATAGTATTTTCGCGAGTATGAAATTGGGAAAATGTCCGGCGTATCTCGAAACATCTTTGTTTTTGTCCCATTTCGAGACAGGCTCAAGCACTGCTTCCGGATACGAATGTCAGCGGCCAAAGAGAGAATTCCTACTCCGCGATCCACTCAACACCTGAAAGCACGGGACCAGCTCCATCTTGACTCTGGCGTTGGAATTCTATTTCCAATTTTTCGGCAATCTCAATCCCTCGAAACTCTTTGACGACTCCCCTTCTCCAGCCACCCGCTTGCTTCACAACATCGAAGTTCTCCATTACGAGATCCCCCTGGATTCTCACCCCGAACACCCTTTGTCCCGCGTCGAACATTTTCGGCTCCACGAAATGAAGCCGGACTGTATAAACGAGCTTGGCGTCGTTCGCGCTTGAAACTGACGGATTCACTTCTTGAGCCAGATCGCTCGTGCCGTTTTCCGATTCACCGGAGGCTTTCGTCACAGACTTCTTTTTCGCGCTTTCCATCATCGGAATGATAGTGATCTTTTCAACACCCTCGACACCGGAAGCGGTCACCCAGGGTAATCCATCCCCACTCATCATCGTTGAGTGATGGCGAAAATAGCGGGCTTGATCCGCCTTGATCGCGACGTCGATCTCGGGAGAATCTCCTCCCACACCCGGATACTCCAACCATAAAGTACCATCATCCGAAAGCCGATCACCGGGCGCTCCCAAATTGATTCCTGCCCGCTGGACAATCGTGCGATCCAGAGCTTCCGATCCAAGTTTACTGTGGGTCCAAACCTCGATCTCCGGCATATGCACGAGTGCCAGCGAAGTTTGATTCTGATAGCCGCAAGTGCATGTACGCGTGTAATCCGGCGCGTTCAGAACTCCGTTGGCAATGACCAAATTTGAGGTGCAACTCGACTTAAACCCTCCCAGATTTCCCGTGCCACTTTTGCCGCTCAGGTCGTAGTAACCCGCCGCACCCGACCGGAACGTCATTAGATGTTCGCTGGCAACCGGAGTATTGCATCCATAGGCCCGGCTGATCAACCACGGTTCCTCCGCTCCCGTCAGAGGGTTGACAATCCAGTGGGGAGATCCGTCCAACAGATTAAAAGCGCCCGTTGAAACACGATACGAGGGCACGGCCGTCAGAATGAGATCGTTGTGCAAGATGCACGGCCCGGTGTACGAACGTTCCAGGTCCTTCCAAAGAACGGATCCTTCCTTTCCTCGATACGCTATCATCCCCTGCCCCACTTCGTCGGCAAGTCGATCGCTGGCCTTCGCGCCAGCTTGCAACAGAATGTCGTGTTCCTCCGAATATCCGAGCCACGTTCCGAAAATATCGTCGCTCGCCTCCCAGAGTTGTTCTCCAGTCCGATAATCGACGGAAACCACGCGGTAGGAATCTGGACTCATCTTCCCTCGGCGGCTCATCTTCTCCTCGACGCTTTTGGGAAGCTTGTCCAGGCAATAGACACGACCGTTACCAGCAACGATTCCGTTGTGGACAAAGCTGTGCCGAGCCGGCATTTGCCAAAGCAATTCCCCCGTGTGCCGGTCAAAAGCCACCAAACCGTCACTCGCGGAAAGATCCTCAATCGGAGCGTATCCGTTCTTCTGTAAGTCACCAGATTTCTTGCTGAAATTGGCGAAGTCATGCCCCGCTAGCAATACATCTTTATAGACGCCGATGAAACCCCATCGAGGACGCACCGCACCGCCTTTCTTTAGCGGCAACCTGATGAAATTGATCGTCTCTCCTGTTTCCGCGTTTAAGACCTCGCAGTAATCCTCCAGAGCGACATAGATTGAATCCTCAGTCGCCACATAATTCGATCCGCGTCCGTTGGCGCCCGGAATGTGCCTCTGATTATACGCGGTGCTCAAGGGAGTATTCGTATAAGTTTCGTTGAAATAGATTCCGTAGGTGTCGAGGTTTTCAATCGTCCGCTTCCAAATAACCCGCCCAGTATAGACGTCGCGCGCGCTCAATACGTCCATACCCTCGATGATCGCGCGCCCGCCAATCACCTGCTCGGGTGGACCGTGACCGTGGCGAGGCAAGACATCCATGTTTGAACTGCCGCCAAACCAAAGCAATCCCAACGGAAGCTTCACGCGTTGATCGTCGGATTTTACGGTGTTGGCAATGTCCCCATATTGATGAGTCCAATCCGCTGCTCCCGGAAGCGCGCCATCGCGTGTGACCTTAATCCCGGAATAGACACGTCCCTCATGAGAATCTCCTTGGCTTGGTTCGCCGGAAAGACTCAACGTGACCTCTCGGACTATCGCCTTCGGAAGATCCGCGCCCCGAATGAACGCAGCCAGAGCGTTCGAATCGCCCCCGGACGCCGAGATCCAAAGATTCCCGCCGTACGGCCGTACCGATTCAAACACCGACTCCAACCAACCGCTCCGCGTGAGACCTTCCGCCATGCGGCTTCCAACGATCACGACGGACGCGAAATACGCTGGCGCCCTATAGGAAACAGGGTCTCCGTGATGCAAGGCAATTCGCCTGCCATAGAGTGAATTTCCGTGATCGAACTCTCTTCGCAAGGTTTCTACAAGCTCTCTGTCCGAATCAACTCCCACCACATGGAGTTTCGTATCCCGGAGAAGTCCTTCCAATAATGCGCGGTCCTCGAGCCCAAAGCAAAGCGCGTAGCCCTCCCTTGCCCCGAGCTGATCAAACAGCGGTTTATAATTCGGGGCGCCGCTTTCGTCCGGATTCGCCGGCGCCGGCGAATCAACTGTTTCCGGCGCTTCAGGCTTCTGACCGCCATAAGCGAGAATTGATCCCTCCAACGTAACGCCAAACAGCATTCCATTTGCGGCAATCAAGCGTTGAACCGAACCTTTCGTTGAGTGAGACCAAACGACTGATGGATTGGTGCGGTCCCGGGGCACTTCCACCGCATTCAGGCCACTTCCGCCCGCGGCATAGAGGCGGTTGCCTGCCTTAATCAGATCGCCCGTCGCGTCGGTTTCGATTTCCCAAAGAACATTCTTCTCGGAGTCGAACGCTTGGATTAGATTTCCCACCCAACCCTTCTTCCAATCTTTCTCGACATCATCCAGCACCTTTTTCAGCTCGGCAACTCGCTCCCGTGCCTGCTCGAGGGTTTTTTCGGCTTTCTTTCGCTTGTCTGGATCCGTTGCATCTTTCAGTTCGGTCTTGGCCTTTCCCTCGGCTCGCGTCGCGGAAGACACCTCGCCCTGAGCCTGCGACAATTTAGATTCGCGAAGATACACGTCACTCGAAGCGTAGAGAATAGACCCGTCAATAACCGGTTCGTTTGCCAGGAATGCGGTCGCTTTTCCGGAGTCGATTCCATAGGCGCGCACCCCGCGATACCGGGTGTGCACGAAAAACTCCTTTTCACCTGCAGCCACAAACGAGCCCCCGTTTCCTTTGCCACCAGCCGCAAGATGAAAGTACATCAATTCACCCGTGCCGCGATCGAAGACGGCAGGAACGGATCGGCCTCCCGGCACAATTAAGAACTCTGCGGTGGCGGCAAACGCTCCCTGCGGAGCAACCCCAGCAAAAGAGGGAGCATTGTGGGGTTGAAGAATATAGTCGGCGGATGTTCCGTCGTTGACCCATTCCACCTCGCCGGTCTGCGCGCTCAAAGCATAAATGAAGGTCCCCATGAAAGGCCAAATGCTGGCAGCGAAATAGATGCGCCCATCGCGAATCACAGGTCCGCCACGGGCCGGCCACGCGGAAATGACACGCTCATTTCCCAAAACTTTTCTGCCGCTCGGAGCACCCTGAAACTTCCAAATCAGACTGCCATTCTCTCCACGCACGCAATAAAGACATCCGTCATCGCTCACGAAATAGACCGCGCCATTCCACGCAACGGGTGGAAATCGCACGGGACCGTCAGCGTAAAATCGCCAAACCTCCTCACCTGTGCCGGCATTCAAAGCCACAACTTTGTCACTGTCGTTGAATCCCACAAACAAAAGCCCCCCCATCACAACGGGCTCGAACACCTTGTCGAACGGCATTAGATCGTGATTCAAAGGATCATCCCACACTTGGACTCTCTTTGGGAAATCGCGTGTCCACACCAAATCAAGACTGTCCGGCAGTTGTTCGGGAGAACTGGCGGAACGCCCGGAGTCAAACCTCCACTGCGGCCAGTCACCTGCATCCGCAATTCTCGGAATTCCGAAGCATAAGACAAAACAGATCAAGGCATATCCGCCTCCAAAGCACCTCGATAGGCATTGAATGCAACTCCGGAAAAACGTAGAACGGAAACAACGCTTCTTCGTCAGAAGCGAAGGTATCTCGTGGAATTTCAACATAATAGTTCCAAGGTTAACTTGGTTGGTAGAATTCACGAGAAGAAATCAAGAACCCGCCCGCTCTGCAACAGAATTCGCGTGTGACCATAGCGAACGCAGGGGGAATTCATGAAGGCGTGGTTGAGTTTGCTTATCGGGGCGGTGGTTGGATTGGCGTCGAATCGCGCGCGCCGGAATTTCACAATCAAGGCGTGGATCAACGACCAGAGCCAGTCGGCGTTGCCGTTGCCGATCCCTCCAGCCAATCCACTGTGATGCGGAGCAAGCATGACATTTTCGCCACGGTGTATCGGAATAGCCCGCGTGTCTTCGAAACCGGTTGGACAAGCCAAAGCGCTCGACGGGCATGGCATGTTTTGCCGCCGGGGGGTTCGTCCGGCGGCGCGGCACGGGGAGCCCTCGCGGGGAGATACGCATCAGCGGCCAGCCGTTGCGATGCCAGATCTGCGGTCATAATTCGTTTTGGCGACGCGAAGGCCAGTTGAACACAGCGGCAGCTTCGTTCTTCAACCTTGATTGGGCCAACAAGTCTGCGGTTTGATTGTTTGTGACCGTTGCGGTTACATTCATTGGTTTCTCCCGAAGTGATCGGATATTGGCATTGTCGAGTAGCCATGTTGCCGATATTCGCTGTAGCGAACGCCGCATTTCTTCCAGTTTGCTCTTGGCTTGATGCGTGGTGTACATCTACCTTTCAAAGCAAATAACAATTCTTCCAGAGACAACCATATGAAAAAATTAGCAACGATTCTCTTGACTGCCCTCCTGGCGTTCGGCGCAAACACATTGTCTGCTCAGACACCGAGCGCTCCCAAGACCGTGATCCATGTCGTGACGGTCAAATGGAAAGCTGACGCCACACCGAAGCAGATCCAGGCAGCGCTGGACGGCGTCAAGACACTGCAGGCCGCTTATTTAGGCATCACCCGAGTGTGGATAAAATCCATCAAGGTTCAGGGTGACAAGGCCAACGCCTTCGTCATGGAATTCGTCGATGAAGCGGCGCTGAAGGCCTATGCGGACAGCCCGGCTCAGAAGGAATGGTACAAGGTTTACATTCCCATTCGCGAAGAGAGCACGACGTTCGACATTACAAACTAGCCTCTCACCACTTGGAAGGACGGCGTGGCCGCTTTACAGCGGCTCGTTTTTGCCTGGACGACCAAATGTCCGGCGATGGCGAAGACCGTTTCGCTGCGGACTCGCTCAGGACACTGGGCCTTCTATGGCGTTCTTGTTCATCGCGCCGTGGTTTCGCCCCCGGCTTCCTTCGGACCGGTTGAATACACAAACATCCAAAATCTCTTGCGCCAAATCACCGGTCGTGCTAGAGAACCCTTCATCAATTGAGCCCGAAGTTAATCATCAATCAGGAGTGCCGCGACCCGATGCGTTTTTGCTCCTCGTGGAGTACTCAGAGTTCCATCCAATTAAGAGAAAGGCGACTATGACTGAAAAAACCAACGTCCCGAAAATTCCCGCTGTATCGCGTCGGGGATTTCTAAAAGGGATCGGAATCGGAACGGCGGCGACCGGTCTGGCGGCCGCGGTAAAGCCGATTGCCGAAGCGGCGGAAAATGATTCGAACGTTCGAGGACCAGGGGAAGTCCCTATCGTTCTAAAGATCAACGGAAAAAATCGAACATTGAATGTTGAACCGCGAGTAACCCTGCTGGATGCTCTGCGAAACCGGCTCGACCTTACCGGCGCCAAGAAGGTGTGTGACCGGGGAACGTGCGGTGCTTGCACAGTCTTGCTGGACGGCAAACCAATTTATTCATGCTCCATGCTCGCTGTGGAAGCCGAAGGCAGCGCGATCACAACGATCGAAGGCATCGGTACACCGGTCAAAATGAATTTTGTCCAGAAATCGTTTGTTCATAACGATGCGCAGCAATGTGGTTTCTGCACGCCCGGGTTTGTCATGGCCTCGACGGTTTTCCTCGAAAAGCACCCAAACCCGACACCCGAAGAAATTCGTTTCGCTCTCGGTGGGAATCTCTGCCGCTGCGGCACGTATGCGGGAATCCAGGAAGTCGCGACGAGCGCAATGAAAGGAGGGGCTTAATATGGCAAAAGCAGCATGGCCGGAAGAAGGTAAACGGCGTCATATCGGACGGCGCATTGACAGAATCGACGGCGCCGAGAAAGTAACTGGCGCGGCAAAATACTCGTACGATATTAACCGACCAGGAATGCTTTGGGCGCAGCTCGTCACTTCGCCGCATGCGCTCGCTGAAATCGAGAGCATCGACACGAGCGCCGCAAAAGCGCTCAAAGGAGTCGAAGCTGTCTGGACGGATCCCGATCTCGACAAAGTGCAATATATTGGGCAGATCGTTGCCGCAGTCGCAGCGGTTACCGAGGAGATCGCAGAAGAAGCGACTCGGTTGGTTAAGGTCAAATACAATCCGCTCAAACACCAGGTTGTGGACTCGGATCCCGCGTTGTCGCAAGGCGAACCGTCGAAACGGGAACAAGGTGACGTGGAAAAAGCGTTCGCGGATCCCGGCCTTGTTGTAACAGCGGGAGATTACGGGATCCCAGTGATCACTCATTGTTGTTTGGAACCTCACGGCCAGGTAACGGAAATCCGAGACGGCGAATTGCATGTGTGGCCGTCCACTCAAAATGTGTCCCGCTACAGCGATCGTCTTGGGGATGCGGTGGATATTCCTCAGAACAAGATTCATGTGGAAACCCAGTATATGGGTGGCGGATTTGGCTCAAAATTCGGATTCGACGCATGGGGAATGATCGGCGCCGTTTTGTCGAAACAAACAGGAAAGCCCGTAAAACTGATGCTGAACCGGGCCACCGAATTGGAGACGGCAGGCAATCGTCCATCCGCTTTCGCAAAGATTAAAGTTGGCCTTCAGCAGGATGGTCTCATTGCAGTCGTGGATGCCGAAATCTGGGGATCGGGCGGCGGCGGCGGATACAACCCTCCACCGGTTCCTTACGTCTTTACCAAGGTTCCCAATACCCGGGTCATCGGAAAAGGAATCCGGACCAATCGAGGAGGGCAAAGGGCCTGGCGCGCGCCAAATCATCCACAAGGCTGCTTCCTTACCATGTCGGCTCTCGAGGACGCAGCGGCAGCCCTCAACATGGACGCATTGGATTTCTTTCTCCGCAATGTTCAGCTTACCGACCGTCCGGAGGTTTATGCCGAGGAGCTTCAAATCGCCGCCGATCTGATTGGTTATCGCAGGAAAGCGCATCTGCGGGGCGACAAGAATGCCGGCCCGGTCAAGCGAGGGCTCGGAATTTCAATGCACACTTGGGGTGGCCGCGGCCACCCTTCCGAGTGTGACGTCACGATCAATTCGGATGGGTCGGTGGAAGCAAAGATCGGGTCGCAAGATCTGGGCACCGGAACCCGAACTGTGATCGACATCGTCGTTGCTGAAACGCTGGGATTGCCACTCGATGCGGTAAAAGTTTCGCTCGGAAAAAACGCTTATCCCGCGTCGGGAGCGTCCGGAGGAAGCACAACGGTCGGCGGTGTTTCCACATCGGCCCGAAATGCCGCCACGGACGCGTTGAACGCTCTGCTGGCAATGGTCGGACGAAGAATCGGGATTGATGCCGACGCGCTGGAGGCAAAGGACGGACGCATACAGGAGATCAGCAAACCGGACAACTCCCTTTCGTGGCGTGACGCCTGCGCGCTGCTCGGTCCCAATTCCATCACGAAGCGCGGCATCAACACGCCAAACGAAAGCGAAGCTCAAGGAATGATCAGCTCCGGCGTTGGCGGAGTGCAAATGGCGGACGTTTCGGTCGATATCGAAACAGGAGTCGTGTCCATAAACGAAGTCATCGCGGTCCAAGATTGCGGTCTGATCATCGACCTGAAGACCGCGGAGAGCCAAGTGTATGGAGCGCTCATTATGGGTGTCACCTTCGCGCTTTACGAAGAATGTATCTACGACGCCATCACAGGCAGAATGCTCAACGCGGATATGGAGTTCTACCGGCTGGCCGGATTATCGGATATCGGAAAACTAAAAGTACATATGATGACAGGAAAAGGCTACGCTGATCGGGGTGTAATCGGACTGGGTGAACCACCCGCGATCTCGCCCGGAGCCGCGATCTCGAACGCGGTCGCAAACGCAATAGGCGTGCGCGTTCCGCATCTGCCGCTGACACCGGATCGCGTCATTGCGGCGCTGCAGAAAGGAGGAATCGCTTAATGAAATCATTTGAATACAGCACACCTGATAACCTGAACGATGCAACGGCGCTGCTGGCCGATCGCTGGGGTGAAACCGAAATACTCGCTGGTGGAACTGATCTGGTCACTTCACTCAAACAGCTCACCACCACGCCGAATCGTGTCGTGAGTTTGAAGAACATTGCGGGTATCGCAGGAATTCAAACAGGGACCGACAACATCGAAATCGGCGCGATGACTCCGCTCATGGAGATCGTGAACAACGCCGATGTGAACAAGCATTTTCCGGCGCTGGCGGCCGCCGCCAAGGGAATCGGAAGTCCTCAAATTCTGAACGCGGGCACCGTCGGAGGCGATCTTTGTCAACGACCTCGGTGCTGGTATTACAGAAATGGCTACGGTCTCATGGGAACTCACGGCGAAACATCGCTCGTTCGCAACGGTGACAATCGTTACCACGCAATATTTGGAAATGACGGACCGGCCCTTTTTGTAAGTCCTTCGAGCCTCGGGCCTGCGCTGATCGCGCTGGGCGCTGTCATCACAATTGCCGGGCCGAAAGGCAAGACTCGGAACGTCCCCGCATCGAGTTTCTTCCAAACTCCAAAAACCGAGAATGAACGCGAAACTGTCCTGAAACCAAACGAGATTCTGACCTCGATCAGAGTTCCTATCTCGGGTTTAAAAAATGCAACTTACGAAGTTCGTCACAGGCATGGTTTCGACTGGCCCTACGCGACAGCATCGGTAGCATTCAAACTGGATAATGGAATAGTAACCGACACACGTGTTGTTGTCGGTCATGCGGCTCCCGTTCCCTGGCAGGCGGCAGCGGCTTCCCGAGCGCTCAACGGCCAAAAGCTCACTGCGACTTCGGCGACGAAGAGCGCCGAGGCGTCCACCCAAGGCGCAAAACCGTTAAGCGGTAACGGATACAAGATTCAACTCGTGAAGACAGCGGTCAAGCGAGCTATTCTGGCCGCCGCCGAATCCTGAAGGGAGGACGCTGATGAATGGACCTGTCGTATCGATGAAGATTCAGATTCCATGCAAATATTTGCGCACTAACAACATGTATTACAATGATTCCGGACAAGAGGAGGAGCAGTCTTCAAACAGCATCTTTTGGTGCACAAAAACGCATGAAGCATTTGGACCAGACGGTGAACCGGCCTCCAAGACGGATTGTTGCACGGAACGTACTTGCCATGTAGTCTGACCGAATTGGTCTCTCGAACAACATTAAATGTCTCAATCAAAAAGGATCTAATGAAGCTCCGTTTAGCAAAAATTGCGTCAAGTGTTGCGGCACTGGCAACCGTCAGTTTAATCGCAACACCTCAACCTACAACCATTTCTGGGGGATACCTCGAAGTGCGTTCGTGCGATGTATATACGGGCCCCTGTTTCGCAAACGCGGAAATGGGGCTCACCGGGAAAGAAGGAATGATCGTGTGGTCCGTGCAGCACGGCAGTTGGAAAGGTACACCCGTGGACGGACTCAACGTCATTGCGGTGGTCCATACCGAACAAACGTTGGGTGATGTGCAATTCCAACCGCGAGATGGAAGAGCACTATTAATTGTGGACTCGAAAGCTACCCCGAAGCAAAAGGAGGCTCTGACCGATATGGCGAAATCGCTTGCAGGCAACGTCATTACGGAGATAGTCACGACTAGGACTTCAGACATTGAAGTGGCTCTCAATACATGCGCAATGGCAGGTTGCGCTTCAGTCAAAGCGGGAAACTTAGTCAGCATCTCTACACGTTGTCTGGGAGGCGACGATCATCTCTGCGGCAACGAGGAAACTTTCTATCCTCCTATGACCAAAGTGGAAGGAGCGTTTCCTGTATTCACCAGTCTGGCTTCGTTTAATGCCCCCGGGCTGAATGTGACGTGGCAATTGACGGAGAAACGAAGCGGATTCTTGGCAACTTTTTCGCACTAAACTGGACAGAGCTCGTATTTAAGGGTCGGAGGCGATTGCGCTTCCGGCCCTTTCGTTTTAGACTTCGAAAACTGTGATGAGAAATTCAACAAGTTTGACAATTGGAACGGGACGGCACTTTAGAATCTTGCTAAGAGTTCTGTTAACCGGCGGACTGGCGCTATCGTCGCTCGTTTCGGCGCGCTCTGAATTCGAGGTAAAAGTAGAAAAGAAAACTCCTCCTCCAGCCGTGAGCGAATCGATTCGTGAATCGCTGAATCCAGAGGCGCTGATGCTGCTCGATGGTGAAACTCCCGTGTACGAATTCTGGTTCAGAAAAGAAATCCCATTAAAATCGGCCCCCGAGTCGCCGGAGAAGGCCTTGAACTCAATACGAGAAACGACGCTTCTCGGAGTTGCAGTGGTCCATGGAGCGCTCCGCGATTACAAGGATAATGGCATGATTGTCGGTGCCTGCACAATACGGTTCAGCCTTCAGCCTCAGGACGGGGATCATTTGGGGAGCGCGGAATTCCCTTACTTTTTCACCCTTGTTCCAGCCAAACACGACGCGGAACTAGAAGGAATCACCCGCTATAGGCAGATGGTCAAAGCCAGCGGTAAAGACACGGCCACGGGTCACCCGATGGTTCTCAGTTTGCGGCCCGTTTCTGGGACAGATTCCGGACTTCCCAAGCTCACGGAACCTGCAGCCGATCACAAATGCATCCGGATTCAACTGACAGGCAAAGTGCGCGACTCGGAGAAAACTGTCCCGATTCTGTTTGATTTCGTATTCAGCGGACGAGGGCATTTTTAGAAAACCGGGACGACAACAGGGTGATACCCTCGAACAAGCGAGAACGGGTTAGCCAAAAAGTGAAAGAATCCGGCGTTGTTGTGCGATGTGTGCCAAAACCTGTCGGCTGACAATAGCACTCGCTTCCGAGCTTTCTCTCTTTTCGTTCTTTTGGCCATTCAGCTCTTCCGGCTGCGTTTCACATTCATTGAGAGAATGCTCACACCGCGGTAAATGTTCCCGCTACCTCCAGTAATTACACGCCGCACAGGGAGTCCTGTCTCCGGATCTTCCCTCAGCGGCGGATCGCTCATTTTTTGCTGAACCTCGAATTGCCGCGGCTTTGATTTGGGATTCCCCGGTATCGTCTCGTAGATGTAGGTTGCCATGGCTGACTCATTACCAAAATCCCGTCCCGTTGCCAAGCTCCGCCCCACCCGTAAGGCCGATTGAATTCCAGAGCATTTCCGGAGCGATTACCACGCAAGCCGAAAAGCGGTCGCTCACTCAAAAGCAAGCGACCGATTGGCACCCCAACTCAGGGGCAAATCTTCAAATTACCGAACACGCCTTATTGAGCGGCTCCAGCATCGAGAACCCGATAAAACCGCAACTCGAGACTCGGAGCATCCGGATCCTCAACATCCAGAATTCCCGTGACTGGAGTTGGTGTGAGATCCGTCCAATCGACGAAGTCGGTTGAGACTTGAATCCTTGCTTGCCGTCCTTCGGGAACGCTGACGCGAAACCGAAACTCGGTCACGGTCTGATCAACTCCCGTGAAGGCGTTCTGGGCCAAGTTCGAGATAATCTCACGCACCGTCAAAATGGCCAGATCACTCGAAACCGCTCCCGCGGAGTTCCTCACGGAAACCGAATAACTACCAGCATCAACCAACCCGACTCCAGTCAACGTCAGATTCGAAGCAGTGGCCGTGTCGATGGGTTGCCCGTTTACAAACCATTGATATTGCAATGGTCCCGATCCCGTTGCCGCAACACTGAATGTGACATCAGATCCAGCATATGCCACCATGCTCTGAGGCTGGGTAGAAATCAGTGGCAACGCGCTAACGGACAAAATGGCTCCCGCGCTCTCGATCGATTCCGCTCCGCTCGTAACGAGCACTGAGTAAATGCCACTGCTCGCCGGTTGGACATCTGTCAACGCTAGCGTCGGCTCGGTGGCGCCGGGAATGTTCGTGCTATTCAAGCGCCATTGGTAGCTCAGAGTGCCGCTTCCACTCGCACGCACGTTGAAAATTGCAGTGCTGCCAATACCCAATTGCTGGCTTTCCGGTACTTCCACCAAGCTCAAGGGCACTTGCACACTCAATCGGGCAGAAGGACTGACTACGGCGCCCGTGGCATTACTTACCACCACTGTATAATCCCCTACATTCTCGGAACCCACGGCATTCAGAACCAGACTCGCCTGGTTCGCACCGGCGATGTTCACGCCATTTAATCGCCATTGATAACTCAACGTTCCGGTGCCAATCGCTTCCACACTGAACGTCGCTTGATCACCCAGGACTGCGGCGACATCTACCGGTCGAACCGTCACCGTCGGCGCTTCATTAATCGTCAGCGTCGCCGTCGCGCTGGTAACAAAGCCAACCGGATTGGTGATCACCACACTATATACGCCTCCGTGGGTAGTCTGAACGTTCTGTATTTCGTACGAGGCAGCGGTTGCAGCGGCAACATTCACGCCGTTCAACTGCCACTGATACGTGATCGGATCGCTTCCACTGGCAACCACCGCAAAGCTCACGGTTTCGCCGACTCCCGAGAGGCGATCCACCGGTTGAACCGAGATCGCGAGGGGAACACTTACATCCAACCGGACCGTGTCACTCGTTGTGGAGCCTGCAAAGTTGGAAACCACCACCGCGTAATCTCCGGCGTTCGCAAGAGCCACGCTTGCATACGCCAGGTTATTGGCAGTCTCTCCCGCGATCGGGAATCCATTCTTGGTCCATTGATACGTCGAGGGAACCGTCGCCGCTCCCGCCACAGGAGCCGCCAATTGGACAGTGAACACAACCTGATCCCCTTGTTTGACCGACACGCTCTGCGGCTGCGCCGCAATCGAAGGTCCTTGGGCGAATTCATAGTTCAATTTAACCGAACCCGTCGCGCCTCCGACTCCATCCACAGCCACGAAATACTGCGTGTCTTTGGTCACTCTCAGATTTACGGCGCTAGTTTTCCCATCAGAGCCGCTATTGTTGTCGCAACCCACAAGGACCAAACTGGCAAAGCTTGTGCCTGGTCCGGTGTATATTGCTAGGACCGTGTCGAAGTTGCTGCCTTCCGTGCTCACTCGCACCACTCCAGTCTCAGGCGCCACGTAGGTGAACCATTGAGAAGCCCCGCCGACTTCGTCGCAGTGGTTGGGTTCGCCCTGTTCCTTCGACGCGCCAAAGGTGTTGAAGACCTGGGAACCTGAAAAACCACGCGCCACCGAACCTCCGGCCTGTTTGGATGGTGGCGGAATTACGAGACTGCCGCCGAGACTCTGAAGCTGAACACCGCCCGACAATCGCGGAGCATTCAAGAACTTGTCTTCCGAAAGCGTATTCGCAGTGCTGATTTGCAGAAGCGCCGGCAGTGTCTCCACAGAGACCGGAGTTCCCGTACCGGAACTGGTCACCCGAACCGAGTAATTCGAAGCATCCGCTTCTTGGATATTCGAGAGGTTCAAACTTGTTGTCGTTTGCCCCGCGATTTCCGCGCCGTTCCGAAGCCACTGATAACTCAGATTGGTTCCGCCCGCACTTACCGTGAATGTGACAGCACTTCCGACGGCAGCGGTTCGGCTCTGGGGCACAATCGTCAAGACAGGAAGCTGCTGCGCCGTCGCGTTCAAGTTGAAACTCACCACGATTTGACCTGCGGCTCCCCCAAACCCCTGCACGTTGACCAGGTAGGTAGTGCCCTGCACGGCGTTGAACGGCACTTCAGATGCCAAGAACCCGCCCCGGTCATCATCGCGAGCAATTTCCGTGAGGTTCGGAGGCGTTCCAGTGTAAACCACCAGCAAGGTATCGAACGTACTGCCGGCGGTGTTGAACGTCACGATCCCGCTGCTCGGAGCACGCCAGGAAAACCAGCGTTCTGACCCGGCCGCCGGCGGCGCGTTTCTGCGGGCGATTTGCGCACCGTTTGCCGCGTTGCTTCCCAGGTCGAAGCTTCCTTGTGCCGATTGAATCGGATTTCCGGCCGTTGTCGCGGAATTCCCCGATTGCAACGGGGGTAGAATCACGGAAAGGATCGCCGCCTGACTCGTCACGGCGCCCCCAGGATTTTGCACTACCACTGTATAACTGCCCGAATCACTCGGGTTCACGGCGCCGATCGTCAGAGATGATCCTGTCGCGCCTGGAATACTTCCGCCGTTCTTTTGCCATTGATAGCTCATCGGAGCATCTCCCGTCGCAACAACACTCAACGTGACACTGGCAAGCAGGTTGACACTCTGGCTGGACGGTTGCGTTTGGATTGTCGGTGGAATGATCACGCTTAAATTTGCGTTCGCGCTGGGAACAGAGCCCACCACGTTCTGAACCACGACACTATAGGCGCCAGCGTTCGCCGGCTGCACATTGGGGACGGCCAGATTTGCCTGTGTCGCCCCCGGAATGTTCGCGCCGTTGAACCGCCACTGATAGGCCAACGGCCCGCTACCGGCGGCGAGCACGCTGAAGGCCACACTGCTTCCGTTGGTAACGGTGAGACTCTGTGGCTGTTCCACAATCGTGACCCCTACGTTCACCGTGAGGTTGGCAACCGCACTCGGAACAGGGCCGGCTGCGTTCGCCACGAAAACTTGGTATCCTCCCGCATTAGCAGCCAGAACGGCGCTCACAGTTAACGTCTGATTGGTTGCCGCCGGAATATCGACACCTTTAAACCTCCATTGGTACGTCAATGGTTGGGATCCGGTAGCCGCGACGCTAAAGCTTGCGGAACCGCCTGCGGCAACCGTTTGATCAGACGGTTGGGCGGTGATAACCACTCCTTGAGTCACCGTAAGCGTCGCGACCTCGCTCGTCACCGTTCCTCCCGGATTCGACACAATTACCGAATACCCACCCGACGCGGTCGATGCCACACTTGGCAGATTCAGCGCAGGCCCTGTAGCTCCGGGGATATTCGTGCCGTCAAAACGCCATTGGTACGCGAGCGGCGGCGTGCCGCTTACCGTAACTTCAAACGACACGGGCGCCCCAGCCAAAACAGCTTTGCTTTGCGGTTGGCGGGAGATCGTCGGCGGGGCGCTCACCACGAGGTTTCCCCCAGCGCCAGTCACGGTGCCACCCGCATTGCTGGCCGCTACGGAATAACCTCCGGAATTGCTTGCCGCTAGGTTTGACAAAGTGAGCACAGAATTGGTCTGGCCTGGCAAATCCACGCCGTTATGCCGCCATTGATAGCGAATCGGCGCGGAGCCAGTGGCTTCCACTCGGAATGTCACATTGGTGCCCACCGGCACCGAAAGATCCGCAGGCTGAGTTGTAATGACGACGGGCGCCACAACGTCAAGCTGCGCCGGCGCGCTTGTGACGGACGCCGCAGCATTCTTAACAACCACTGTGTAGCCTCCGGACAGAATCGCCTCGACTGCATTCAATTGAAGGTTGGCAGAAACAGCGCCGGGAATGGCAACTCCGTTGACGCTCCATTCATAGGTCAAAGGTCCTGCTCCCTCGGCGACGACTGACAGGGTTACATTTCCTCCCGCGAGGACTTTTTGGCTAACCGGCTGCTGGGTAATCCGCAACGGAACCACAACCGCTAATGCCGCCTCCCGGCTTGTGATTGATCCTTGTCGGTTGCTCACCGCAACAGAATACAATCCCGCGTTATTGGTCTGCACGTTAGAGATGACCAGGACCGCGTTTGTTGCGCCGGGCAACAACGTACCGCCCTTGCTCCACTGATAGGCGATCGGCCTGCTTCCAGTTGCGGTCACACTAAACGTAGCCTCACCACCCGCCAAAGCTTCCCTATCCGCCGGTTGGCGTGTAATCCCTGGAGGCAACGGCGCCACCGTCAGATCAAACGCCGTCACGGCATTGCCGCCTGCGGGTTCGGTGGCTGTCAAAGTAATTGTCGCAGTCCCGCTCTTATCCGCGGCGGGTTTTACTTGAACGGTTCGGTTCGCACCCGTGCCGCCAATGATAATATTCTCATTCGGAACGAGTGCCGGATCCGACGATACCGCGATAAACTTAAAATTCACCAACGGTGTGTCCGGATCGGTCAGAGTAAACGCAACCGCCGTTGTCGTTCCGTTCTCCGCAACAGTCTGCGCGGTTATGGACGACAAAGTGGGCGCGACATTGACTCCAACAACCGCCGTAAAGCTGGTGTTTGCGCTGAGTGTTCCCGGTCCGTTATCCGTCACGACTATCGTGATACGGTTAGTGGATGCGGCCTGATTCGGCGCAGGAGCCCAAGTCATCACACCGTTCGTCGCGTTGATCGAGGCACCGGTCGGAGCGCCCTGAAGGCTGAAACGCAATATGTTCGCCGGGAGGTCCGAATCCCTCGCCGAAGCGGTTACCGTCAAAGTACCGCCGAGCCCAACCACTAAGTCCGGAATTGTGTTAATCACTGGAGCTGCATTCACTTCGTTCACAACAATCGTCACCTCTTGAGAGGCGCGGCCAATTGGTGTTCCGCTATCCGTTACCCGCACACTCACGACATTCGTGCTCGGGCCCTGCACTTCAGTGGGCGTCCATGTGAACACCCCGGTCGCGGCATTGATGCTTGCACCGCTCGGAGCACCGACACCCAAGCTGTATTGCAGTGTTTGAGGCGGCAAATCGAGATCCGTGCCTGCAGCCGTAAACGTGAGCGGCGTGCCTTCATCCACTCGCTGATTGGCGATTGCCGCAAGAACAGGCGGACTATTGATCTCATTAACAACCACCCGGAACGTTGCATTGGTGCTCAAGTTTGGCGTTCCTCCGTCAGAGACTGTAATCGCGATCACGTTGGTACTTGGCCCCTGTGCCCGAGTGGGTGTCCAGGTAAAGACCCCGGTTGCCGGGTTGATAGCGGCTCCAGCCGGAGCGTTCGCGCCAAGTGCGAACTGGAACACGTTAGGCGGCAAGTCGGGATCTGACGCCCTGACAGCAACCGTCAACAACTCAACTTCGTTCACGGTTTGATCCGGGATAGGCGCTATGGAGGGCGGGAGATTGACCTCTCTAACGACCACGTTAAACCCGTTTGTGGCACTGAGCGGTGGCGTCACCGAATCCGTTACCCGAACCCTGATTTGATTCGTACTCGGTCCTTGAGCCTCTGTTGGTGTCCAAGTAAACAGTCCAGACGCAGCGTCGATTTGCGCACCTGGAGGCACTGGATCGAGCAACCCGTATCGCAGGGGTTGCTGCGGAAGGTCCGCATCCGCTCCAGTAATGGTGAGCGACAGCAAACTCCCCTCATCAACAGTTTGGTTGGGAATCGCACCCAGCGTTGGCGCGGCGTTGGACAACGCCACAACAACTCTGAACGTCACATTTGTGCTCAGATTCGGCGTTCCGTTGTCGGTCACGGTGACACTGAAATTGTTCGTGCTCAGACCTTGAGCGGCCGTTGGTGTCCAAGAGATCAATCCCGTCCCGGCGTTCACGGTCACTCCTGCGGGAGCACCCGCTCCCAAATTGTAACTGAGGATGTTCGGCGGCAAATCAACATCCGTCGCCTGAAGTTGAACGTTCAGAGAGTTTCCGACAATCAGAGTCTGGTTCGGAACACCGGCCAGACTAGGCGGGCGGTTCACTTCCGTCACCACCACCGTGACCTCTTGGCTGGCGGCCTGCGGTGGCACACCGTTGTCGGCCACCCGAATCGTAATCCGATTGGTGCTTGGGCCGTGGTCTTCCGTTGGAGTCCACGCGATCAGACCACTCGCCGAATTGATGCTCATTCCATTGGGAGCACCCGTGATGCTGTAAGCCAAAGTCTGAGCAGGAAGGTCCGCGTCTGTTGCCAGAACCGCCAAGGCAAACGGAGTTTCCTCCGCCACGGTCTGATTTCCGATTGGCGAAATGACCGGAGCCCGGTTCAGTGATTGAACCACCACACGGAATGTCTGATTGGCGATCAATCGGGGCACACCATTGTCGGTCACAATCACCCCGATGGTGTTCGTACTCGGACCGGCCGCCGGCGACGGTGTCCAAGAGAACAGGCCCGTCGTCGCGTCAATAGTCGCCCCGGCCGGCGCTCCGGCTCCCAAAGCGAACGTCAATGTATTTGGCGGTAGATCCGCATCCGCGGCTGAAACGGGCGCACTCAAAGGACTACCCGCCAGAACTGTCCTATCTCCAATCGGCCCCATAGTTGGAGGTTGATTGACCTCGCGAACCACCACTGTGAAACTCTTCGTGCCCGTTAATGGAGGCACCCCACTGTCCCGCGCCTGAACCGTAATGGTATTCGAACCCGGCCCCTGAGCCTCGGTCGGCGTCCATGAAAAAGCTCCCGTCACGGGGTCAATCGCAGCTCCAACCGGCGCTCCCGGTGCGAGGCCATAAGTCACGGTTTGTGTGGGAATGTCCAAATCTGTCGCCGTGACCGCAATGTTCAACGCTTTCTCTTCGTCCACTGTCTGATCTGCAATGTTGGCGATCTCGGGCGCTTTGTTCGACACCGTCACCACCAAGGTGAACGTCTGTGTCGCACTCAACAAAGGCGACCCATTGTCGGAAACTTGAACCGTAATGCTGTTTGTGCTCGCGCCGCTAAAAGCGTCCGGTGTCCATGAGAACACGCCCGTCACCGGATTGATGCTCGAACCCGCGGGGCCACCGAACGGCAAGCTGTAGCTCAACGCATTGGCAGGCAAATCCGGATCCGTAGCTGCGACAGTCCGGGAAAACGGTTGCCCTGAGGCAACTGCCTGGTTCGGGATAGGCGCCAACACCGGAGGCGAATTAATCTCAAACACTCGAACCGTGAAACTCTGAGACGCGCTCAATGTACCGGGTCCGTCATCCGTGACAACAACCGTGATCGAATTGGTGCTAGGCCCCTGTGCTTCGGTCGGCGTCCAAGTAAAAATTCCACTGGCTGGATCGATCGTCGCGCCGGAGGGCGCGCCTCGCAGACTAAATGTGAGTTTGTTTGGGGGCAAATCCGCATCTGCCGCCGCCACGAACAAGCTTAGCTCACTTCCCTCAGGAACTCCCTGATCGCTCAACCCGGCAAGCAACGGCGGTTGGTTCACTTCGTTCACCGTGACTGAGAAACTCTGATTTGCGGTCAAATTCCCGGGTCCACTATCCCTCACAATAACTGCAATCGAGTAGGTGCCGGGACCCTGCGTTTCAGTCGGTGTCCAAGAAAAAACTCCGCTCGAACCGCCAATGCTCGCGCCGGGAGGCGCGCCCGCACCCAAACTATAGGACAGGGATTGGGCTGGAAGGTCCGGGTCACTGGCTTGAACCTGAACGTTAAGCAGACTGCCCTCGTTCACGGTTTGACTGCTGATAGCGCTAATCAATGGAGACCGATTTCCCTCGATTACCGTGACCGAGAACGATTGTACTGCGGTCAAACTACCGTCGGATACTTGAACCGTAATATTGAAAAAGCCGGGCCCTTGAGCATCCGTCGGGGTCCAACTAAAGAAACCGCCACTGGAAATCGACGCGCCTGCCGGCGCGCCGGCGCCCAAGCTAAACGCGAGGTTGTTTGCCGGAATATCGGAATCTGACGCGCTGACACTAAAACTCAGCGGGCTCCCTTCACCAATCGTCTGGCTCGAAATCGGGTTGACGACCGGGCTTACATTTACCTCGTTAACGGTCACGGTGAAAATCTGAGTCGCACTCAAAGGCGGCAATCCGGTGTCCGTAGCTCGAATCGATAGGTTCGCCACGCTCGGCCCCTGCGCTTCTGTAGGACTCCAGGTCAATAGTCCTGTAGCCGGATTGATCGCAACTCCTGCAGGCGCACCGGGCTCCAGTTGGTAGGTAATAGATCCTGATGGAAATACAGAGCCATCTGTGACCGCTCGAATCTGCAGTGCGCTTCCTTCATTAACCGCCTGATTGGGGATAACTTCGATGGTTGGCGGAGGAGGCAGAAACGCGCGGATCAAATCCGAGCCGTTTACCAATTCCCGTTGGATTGTGCCATTGGATGCATTCGCTGCCAAATTCGGGATGATCCACCACTCCAAATTTGCCCCCCCTTCTCCCTGTTCCCAGGTCAAACGCATCGGATACAATCCATCCTTAAAGACAGCGAACTCGAAAATAGTATCCGCGGCACCTCGACCTCCGTCGAACAATCCGAGAACACGTTCCGCACCGTTGAATCGCCTCGAGTTTCCACCTATTTGTACCGTGAATCCGTCGTCACTGTTCACGCCCATGCGATAGATTCCGGAACGAAGTTCCACATACGCGACGAACTCGAGAGCCATGCCATTGGTGGGACCTTGGACGAATGGCAATCCCGGGAATTGAGTATCCCCTAGAATTCGGCCAATGCCTGTACTGCTTGTGTCGATGTTGAAATTGATCACAGCAGGTAATATGAACGAACTCACAATTCCATCAGGTTGGCCATTCCCGTCAAAATCCCCAAGATTTGGAAGCAACAAACCTGTGGCTGGATTTAACAAAGCACCCGTTAGTTGATCTTCCGTCCGCTGCCTCGAATTCGGGAGACCAATTCCAGCATAGTGACCCCTGCCTGCAAATCCGCGGGCATTTAACGACCCTAACGGCTTAGCACTCGCGGAGGGCAACACTCTGAGAAGAGAAAGATCCCCCCCGAAATCCTGGCTCCGGAAAACAGCTTGGGTTGGATTCGGCGCAATCGCAGTTCCGCCCGAATCGGTTATTCCGGAAATATTTAAAGTGTAATCGGTGTTGAGGAGCATTGGGGACGTTTTCAAGATCACTAGTCCCGGGTTTAGCGAGTCCGTCTGATCTTCAACGATCGACACTCCGAGGTTCACCGAGTAGTTCCCAGTGTTACCCGGGTTGACCGGCTTGCTGAAAAACACCGCCACTGTCTCGGAATCGGGACTGACAACACCTTCCAAGACCGGCGCGGATGCACTCACGGAAGCAACTGTTAGGAGGAAATTGGCATTCGACGATAATCCGCCTGCGTCTGTGGTGCGAATCGTAACTGTGGAGGTTCCGGCCTGACCAGCGACTGGAAATAATTTTAAGACTTTCAACGATCCTTCTCCGCCGATGCGAATACGCGAGACCGGAAGCAGCGCCGCGTTGGAGGATTCAAACACAAGATTCAAATTCTGAACTGGAGTCAGGTCATCCGAAATGTTTACGTCAGTCGAAATCGGCCGACCTGCCGAAGTGGCTAAAGCTGGCAAGGAGGAAATTCTTGGAGGGTCGTTGATTGACCGAACGTTCATTACGAAATTCACAGTTGCCGTCAAGCCATCGCCGTCCTGAACCGTGACTGAAATGGTTGCAAGATTAGACCCGAATACGTCCGGCGCAGGGGTGACCTGTATCGTCCGGTTGGAACCTGAGCCACCCAGAACGAAGTTGTTGCGCGGCACGTAATCCAAATTCGAAGACTTGG
>JAQBVM010000475.1 GCA_027623095.1 Verrucomicrobiota bacterium | reverse complement strand
GTCGCACTCACTGCCCGGCCGGGTAAACGTTTCCCAGGCAACCTACGAACACATCAAGCAGGAGTTCCGGTGCGAGGATCGCGGCCTGCAGGAAATCAAGAAGCTGGATTCAGTGCCGATGTATTTTGCTAATTCGCTTACGTAAGATCGAGCCGGCGGCGGCGCATCCAAACCTGCTACCATACCCATCTCGTACCAGCCTGCCAGAGCCCAAAACACTGATGGCCAACAAGAAATCCGACCTCCACTCCCCCGCCCCGCCACCGCGCGCGACACAACTCTCGCTAACCTGAGCCATCGCACTGTAATCATATTCACCAAACACAACTAACATCATGATCAACCTCACAGACATCAAACAAGGCCTTTCGCTCACTGGACTCGAGCCTGAGATGATCGTGACCATAATCGCGACAAATTCCATAGGTACCAGCGCGGTGCAGGTCATTTACCAATTGCCCGACGGCACTATCCGCGAACGGCTGGTCGGCGCTGCAGACACCGGAGCCTTGGCCGTGGCCACTTCCGAACGACCGTGGTCATTCGATGGCAATGGCGAGGCATTCAAGCTAGCGGTCGAAGCCAAGCGGATCGACCTCGCGTTCCTGTTCGACCCCATGATGGCAGTCCACACATCGAACGTTGATCCCCTCCCGCATCAGATCACGGCAGTTTACGAAACTATGCTGCCGCGCCAGCCCCTGCGCTTCGTTTTGGCCGACGACCCCGGTGCGGGCAAGACCATCATGGCCGGCCTATACATACGTGAACTAATCATGCGCGCGGACTCGCGCCGTTTCCTCGTAGTCGCACCCGGCAGTTTGGTCGAACAATGGCGCGACGAGTTATTCGAGAAATTCGGCCTTCAGTTCAACATCTTCTCAGCGCACCTGGAGGCGGCCACGCCCACCGGAAATCCTTTCGAGGATCTCGATCAACTCATCGTCCGCCTCGACCAGATGTCACGCAACGAAGAACTGCAAGCAAAACTTCTCGCCACTTCTTGGGACTTGGTAATTTTCGATGAGGCTCACAAACTCGCCGCCCACTATTACGGTTCTAAGGTGGAAAAGACCGGGCGATTCGATCTTGCGGAAAAACTCGGCTCCCGCGCACGGCATCTCCTGCTGCTCACCGCAACGCCCCACAATGGTAAAGAGGAGGACTTCCAGCTTTTCCTCTCACTGCTTGATTCCGATCGCTTCTACGGAAAATTTCGCGGGGGCGGCGATGGCGTGCACCAGGTCGATGCCACCGACCTCATACGCCGCATGGTGAAAGAGGAAATGTACCGGTTCGATGGCACCCACCTGTTCCCCGAGCGCAGAGCCTATACCGCAAATTACAAGCTTTCCGGCATTGAATCCGCCCTCTACGAGGCCGTCACCTCTTATGTGAAGACCGAGATCGGCAAAGCAGATGCGCTCGAAGGCCCACGTAAAGGCTCGGTTGGATTCGCGCTCACGACTCTTCAACGCCGCCTCGCCTCCAGCCCGGAAGCCATATTCCAGTCCCTGAAGCGTCGCAAAGAACGCCTTGAAAACCGTCTTCGCGAAGAACGCCTTCTATCGCGCGGCCAGCAGTTCGCCGTGCGGAATCTCGAAGCCCCTCCAGAAGACGACGACGACCTGAGCGCCGAGGAGCAGGAAGATCTGGAAGAGAAGCTCGTCGATACCGCCACCGCAGCCGCAACAATCTCCGAACTCGAAGCCGAAATCCTTATCCTTGCTAATCTCGTCGTCCAGTCCCGTGGCGTGGTTGATTCAGGACTCGACCGCAAGTGGGATGAACTCTCGAAAATCCTCCAAAACGATCCCCACATGCGCGACGCCGACGGGCGCCAGCGCAAGATGATCCTCTTCACCGAGCACAGGGATACTCTAAATTATCTGGAGCGCAAAATCGGCGGTGTCCTCGGTACGCCAAACGCCATCACTACCATCCACGGCGGCGTGCATCGCGATGAACGCCGCACTCGGCAGGAAATGTTTCGCTCTGATCCGGAAGTTCGCATTCTTCTCGCGACTGATGCCGCAGGTGAAGGCGTAAACCTCCAGAACGCCAACCTTATGGTGAATTACGACCTGCCCTGGAACCCGAACCGCCTCGAACAACGCTTCGGGCGCATCCACCGCATCGGCCAGGAACAGGTGTGTCATCTATGGAACCTCGTGGCCAACGAAACGCGCGAAGGCGAAGTCTATCATCGGCTGCTCACCAAGCTCGAAACCATCAACGAAGCATTCCATGGCCGCGTCTTCGACATTCTCGGCGAAGTCTTCGAGGAGCGGAGCCTCAAGGATCTGCTGCTCGACGCCATCCGCTACAACGACCAGCCCGAGCGCAATGCGGAACGCCTCAGAACCATCGACAACGCCTTCGACAGCTCCCACATCAAAGACCTCCTCGAGCGCAACGCACTCGCGCAGGAAACCATGAGCGCCGAGCGTCTCTTTGCGGTCAAGGAGCAGATGGAAATCGCCGAAGCCCGCCGCCTGCAGCCCTACTTCGTCCGGTCCTTCTTCGCCAAAGCCTTCGAGGGCCTCAACGGAGCTATGTATCCCCGCGAGCCGGGCCGCTTCGAGATCACCCACGTTCCCGCCCTCATCCGCGAGCGCGACCGCCAGATCACCGGGCGCAACCGGCGCGAACTCGCTCCCGTGCTGAAGCGCTACGAGCGCGTCTGCTTCACCAAGGAAGCCGTCCGCCCGCTCGACAGACCCAATGCCGCCTTCGCCCAGATGATCCACCCCGGTCATCCGCTCATGCTCGCCGTCAGCGACCTCGTGCTGGAGCAGCACAGCAACCTCATGCGCCAGGGCGCGATCCTCGTGGACCCCGCCGATGATGCCACCGACGCCTCGCTCCTCTTCCTGATCACCCACGAGATCAAATCCGGCGACAGCACAGTCCTGTCGAAGCGCCTCCAGTTCGTCCGCGTCACCCCGGAGGGCAAAGCCACCTTTGCCGGCTGGGCACCGCATCTTGACTACGAGCCGCTGCCCGCCGCCGAGCACCCCTTGCTGGCCGACCTACTCGCGTCTGACTGGATTCGCGCCGACCAGGAGCAACGGGCCCTTGCCCTCGCCGCCACCACGCTCGTTCCCGAGCATTACAGTGAAGTCGCAAACCGCCGCATCGCCCATGTGGACAAGACCCTCGGCGCGGTCCACGAGCGACTGACCAAAGAAATCGCCTTCTGGTCCGACCGCTGGATGCGGCTCAAGGAAGATCAGGAAGCCGGGAAGGACGTGCGCCTGAACCTCGACAACATCCAGCGCACTATCAACGAACTCGAAGGCCGCTTGGAAAACCGAAAGAAGGAACTGCAATCAATGCGCCACATCACCAACGGCACGCCCGTGGTCCTCGGTGGCGCCCTCGTGGTCCCCATCGGCCTAATGCGAAAACTGCGCGGCGACCCTGCGCCCGATGCCGCCACCGCCACATTCTCCGCCGATCCGGCCGCCCGCTCACGCATCGAGCTGCTGGCCATGAACGCAGTGATTCGGGCTGAACAAGCCCGCGGTTGCGAAGTGAAGGATGTGTCCGCCCAGAAATGCGGTTGGGACATCACGTCCACTCCGCCAAAGGTGGATGGAAAACTATCGCCTTCTCGCCACATTGAAGTGAAAGGCCGCATCCAGGGATCGACTTCCATAACCGTCACGCGAAACGAAATTCTGTATGCATTGAATCAGGCCGATAAATTTGTGCTGGCCATTGTTTTGGTGGGTGAAGCCGAGGCCATCAACGGCCCGCACTACGTGCGAAACCCCTTCACCAAGGAGCCAGACTGGTCCGAGTCCTC
>JAQBVM010000474.1 GCA_027623095.1 Verrucomicrobiota bacterium | reverse complement strand
CAAAGCAAGACTATCCTTTGGGTGTTTTCCGAGAAGCCAATCGCGCAATGCCCAGAAAAAAAACGCTAGACCTAGATATGTCCAAGATATTCTCCATGTGGCTGGCCCGTCGTAACTGTGTGGAAGCCACCCAACGTAGTCATTGAAGAACTCGAAGCGATTTTCAGGTGTGCTGAAAAGCGCTCTTCTGTTCAAAGCGCTGACGAAGCAGTAAGAAAGTGTCAAGATTGTCAATCCAGCCAACGCAATCGTTAGGTATGTTCCCCAGGTCTGCGGGGTGACAGTCTGTCTCAGCGAGTTTTCCGGTGTCGAATCATTTTCCCCCCATCGTTCTGGCCGGAAGTCCGCCTTCCGCCGAACCATCCATTTCGTGATGAGTAGCGCTCCAAGAGCGAACCCGCAAATATTCATCGCCCAAATCGACCAATCCTGAGTCGTCCCGAACGCCCACGGCGAGAATACAACCATGAAGTAGATCACCCCTTCCGTTAAGCCGTCGCAGAATTTGTATAAACGAGGTGTTCGCATGGCAGGGTAACTCAGTCGAGATGCCGCAATTTAGCCGAAAGAACCGCGATAAGGAAACTGGTGTCATTGCGCAATCGCTGGACTGTATTCTTGGATTGCCAGCAATCGACCATGTGTTTTCTTAGGTGATTCGGATTTCGAACGAGACGATCCAAATGTCAATTTGCTGAAATCTCGTTTTCAGAGTCTGCTTTAATTGCCTGAAGAAATCTCCGTTTTCGGGAGAGTCCTCGACATCGATGAAGATTCGCACGTTCTCCTCCTGATAGCGTTTGCTTTCATGCAGCCAGATTCCCTGGAGGCCGTCCGGTTGTACCGTAAGAGCCCCGAACCGGGCTACGATTTCTTCTACAGTCTCCCAGTATTTCGACCGCTCAATCAGAGCACCGTCGTTATACCGGATGGGAAGAATGATTTCGTAGCGCCTGTACGACATCGTCTTGGTGAAGTATCTCCAACAAAGTGAACGGAAGTTTCTCAGCGGACAACCAATCCAAAGCAGGTTTCGGAACGATAAAAGTCTGGTCTCTGAGTACCGTTATCCTGCCGCGCTGCATCATGCCGTGAAGGGCATTCGCGCATTGCTCACGGGATTGGATTCTGATTTTCGCAAATGTCATTTTGACGGTGCCTGTTAAGGTATTCGCGTCTCGAAGGGCAGTCAATTAATTAGACAGGTTTCTCAGAAACTGCAGGGCTGCAACGAAAACGGGTTGCGTTTGTGATAGCAGAGATGTAAACACTTGGTCGAAAAGGACTCGAATGGTGACTGAGTTCCATTCCATGAAGCCGAGAGGTTTTTCGTTCGCGAGACTTTAATCGAATATCGCTCTATGCCTGTAAATGTCAGACCTCGCGAAGTACTTCTGCCCCCCTTAAAATCGACGCGGCGGGGAGTGAAATGGTGTGTATTGCGGTGCGCAATTCGGTCAGCGAAGAGATCATTGCCCTGACCCTGAGTGCCCACGATCTCGCGGAAAAGGCTGACATCCCGTTGCCCCGCGCTCAGGAGATCTTTGACGCAGCTCTGAGAGCCAGTGCGGGGGAACCGTGAGACGGTTGGACGGTGAGTCGGTCGGACTGTCGGACCGTTTGACGGTCGGACCACAGTTGAATTCGGTGCCTTTGAGGGCAGTGCAAGAGGCGTCGCATCGGGATGTCTGGCCCTCCCGTTATCCTTATCAAGCAGTAACCGTTTTCTCTGTTTTCGCGGACCCGCAATTCGGCTCCAAGTCGGAGCGCTTTCTTAACTCGGCAAGGCCCTTTGTATGTGTTTAGCGAAATGCACGAACAGGGACAAACATTCACAGAAGCAAACGAAGGTAACGAAGGGCATGAGGATGGCGGCAGTGTGCGTAGAGCTCCTTCCTCCCGTCCGATCTTCGTTGCCTTATGTGAAGCCTCTCTGCTTTTTCTAAATTCCGAGTATTCCGTGGTTGCTCACCTTTAAACCAGCAACCACCACGGATCACAGATGCCCTGTGGTCCCGCCTTCGATATCCGTGAAATCCGAGAAATCCGTGGTTAAATCACCGTTCGTTTTATGCTTTCCAAATTGCGGCGCTTGCATCCTTAACGTTTGCCATCGCGTTGCGTGTATCCACAATGCACTTCGCCCATTCGGCCAGTTCATCGTAATTCACCGCTGCATGGGCGGTAGAGATTAACACCATATCGTATTTCGAGATTGTTTCCTGGTTCCAGCAGACAGACTGTTTGTCGGCCCAATGGCTGTGTTCGCGTGTGGGACGAATGATTGGAACATGAGGGTCGTAGTAATCGAGCTCCGCGCCACGGTGCTTGAGCAAATCCAGCAAATGGTAGCTCGGCGATTCTCGATCATCATCGACGTTCGGTTTGTAGCTGAGACCAAGAATCAGGATCTTTGATCCACGGACCGCTTTGCCGTTTTCGTTTAGCGCTTCCGCGACACGATTAACAACATACTCGGGCATGGAGGTGTTGATTTCTCCAGCCAATTCAATAAAGCGGGTGTTCTTGCCGTATTCGCGCGCTTTCCACGTGAGGTAGAACGGATCGATCGGAATGCAATGTCCACCCAATCCCGGGCCGGGATAGAACGGCATGTACCCGAATGGCTTTGTCTTGGCGGCGTTGATGACCTCCCAAACGTCAATTCCCATTGCGGAGTAAACGACCTTCAGTTCATTGACTAGCGCGATATTGACGCTACGGAAAATGTTCTCTAACAGTTTGGTGGCTTCCGCAGTTCGGCAGGATGAAACGGGCACGATCGTTTTGAGGACGGATCCGTAAAGGGCACATGCCTTTTTGAGGCATTCAGGGGTTAAACCGCCGATGACTTTTGGGATTTCTCCGACTTTGCTTTGCGGGTTGCCGGGGTCCTCCCGTTCTGGGGAATAAGCGAGATGAAAATCTTGTCCGGCTTTCAGACCTGAACCTTTCTCGAGGACTTCGAGGAGGTTTTCATCGGTTGTTCCCGGATATGTCGTGGACTCCAGGACCACAAGTGATCCTAGTTTCAAATGGGGAGCGATCGCTTCGCCGGTCTTCAGAATATACGAAATGTCAGGTTCCCGGTTCTTATTGAGGGGTGTGGGTACACAAATGATGACCGCTTCGACTTCCTTGACTTCGCTGAAATCGGTCGAAGCCTTGAACCGCCTCGAATTGAACTCTGTGGCAATGTCCGCGCTGTTGATGTGTTTGATGTAGCTCCGTCCCGAATTGATCGCATCCACTTTTGCCGGATCCACGTCCAGTCCGGTCACCGGAACACCTTTTCGTGCGAACTCGAGGGACAGCGGTAGCCCCACGTAACCCAAACCAACAACCGCGATCCGCAAGTTCTTCGAATCCATAAATTATTCAATTCATCAAATCGGACTGAGATTTAACAGAACGGTAGAGCATTTCAACTTCAGAAGAAGGGGATCGCGATCCTATTTGAGCTTCCAACTGCATCGCGCCTCGAATCCAAGGGCCTGGTTGATCTCATGGTGGGGTTGTGTTGCCGCACAGCCCTGATTTCAGGCCGGCGCAGCGACGCCGCCTCACCGGCATCTGTAATCGCCCAAACCTTGGCTGCGTGGCCGAGTTTTCAGCTCACGCGATTAGCGGAACATCAATCAGACGTTGAGGAGAACGAGGCTGAACCACGGATCACCCAGCGCGGCGAAGCCCCAACCGAATGAGGGATTGAGGGAACACGGAATGCTCGGAACAGGAAAAGGAGACACGAATTCCGACTCATTGCATTCGCAACGAGACTCAGGGTTCCGCCACATTTTCCGCCAGGTCTTGGAG
>JAQBVM010000083.1 GCA_027623095.1 Verrucomicrobiota bacterium | reverse complement strand
CAGGGGCTGAAACTCGAATCCTACCAGGTGCAGCATTTCTCCCCAATAGTTCTCCTGGAATCACCAGCCGCAGCGCTCGGAAGATACTTCTCGCATCGGAGACAAGCAGATGCATCAATTCGATCGGGATCGCCGCGGCTTGGGACAAGCCGCGGTCCGGTTGCGAAGTAAATCCACCGACAACTCGGAAATGCACCGACCCAAGCATGCTCAAGTGTGATTTTGGGATGGTCGTCTCGAATTAGTTTGGGAACTCCAGATGCCACGCTCTTTTCCGTCCGCTTGACGTGGCTTTTGAATTTCGACTAAGTTCGGGCCATGTCCACCGCCGAAGAAGCTGCCGTGCCCCAGCCGGTATCCGCCCCCACGGACTGGTTGGGAACTCTCCGTCACCTCGGCCCCGGATTGATCATTAGCGCGGTGATCGTAGGTTCGGGTGAACTCATCGCGACACCGAAACTCGGAGCAAGCGTTGGATTCAAGCTGCTTTGGTTTATTATTCTAGGCTGTCTGGTGAAGGTTTTCGTGCAGATTGAGCTGGGCCGCTTCGCAGTTTCCAAAGGAATGACGACTCTCGAAGCGATGAATATCATTCCCGGTCCACGATATATCGTCTCATGGTTGGTTTGGCTGTGGCTGCTAATGTACATCGCCCTTGTGTTTCAGGTGGCTGGAATGGTAGGTGGTCTGGCCAGTATTATCAGCTTGGCGGGCATTCCTCTTGGAAACTCCATTATCGCGCTTCTCGTCGGCGCGTCATGCGCGATTTTACTCGTCGTTGGACGTTATCGCTTGGTGGAGCTGTTTTCCATGATCCTCGTGGCGCTTTTCACCATCTGCACCATGATCGCGGTGGGTGTGCTCCAAGGAACATCGTTCGCGATCACTCCGGCGCAGATCATGGAGGGATTGAAGTTTCAAATGCCCGATTCGTTCACGATCGCGTTTGGCACGTTCGGAATCATCGGCGTGGGCGCTTCCGAACTGATTTACTATCCATATTGGTGTCTAGAAAAGGGATACGGGAGAAGCATCGGGCCTCGCGACGATTCAGTCGCATGGACGGATCGGGCGCGAGGTTGGATTCGCGTGATGAAGATCGACGCGCTTGTCAGTTTTGTGATCTACACCAGCGCCACGCTCGCGTTCTATTTCCTCGGAGCCGCGATCCTGCACGCAAAGGGACTGACCGTGGATGACAACAAAATGATTGAAACGCTTTCCCATATGTACCGGGAAACATTCGGTCAATCGAGTTACTGGCTTTTTCTGTTCGGCGCTTTTTGTGTTCTGTATTCGACTGTGTTTGGCGCCACCGCCTCGAACGCGCGGTTGTTCGCCGACGCGCTCAATCTATTCAAGATTGTCGAATATAAGACCCACGAAGATCGAACAAAGATGGTCAAACTGGGCTGTGTCTTGCTTCCGTGCGCGTTTGTCGCCGTCTATCTCTTCTGGGGAGCGCCTGTATCGCTCGTGTTTGTCGGGGCGATCGCGCAAGGATTAATGCTCCCGTTTCTCGCGATTGCGGCGCTGTATTTTCATTACAAACGCACCGATGCGGTTCTTCTGCCCGGGAAGATTTGGGTCGGGTTTCTTTGGCTTTCCACGCTGTGCATGGTGTCGGTGGGCTTGTATCAGGTCGTTGCTCAGATTCAAAAGCTTCTTCCGTGAACTAAGGCGAAGGAACCGATTGGGTCCAGATCGGCGACGACCACGCCATCACGATTCGATCGCGAATATTCTTCCTCTGCAAAAGGCGAACATAATAGATCGCCCCGGGTTGAAACGCGCGATCCCGAAAGCTCCCATCGAAATCAAACGAATGCGGTTCCCAAAGTTTGGCTACGGAAAACGTTTTGGAGGGTTTCTGGAACTTGAGGATTTCAATTCTCTCAATTGTATCTGTTCCAATCGCGGCGACTTTGAGCTCCGGGGAGCTACTCACGATCGCTTTATCTCCCATGGGAACGTCGTTGAGCGTGAAATCGAGAATGATTTTCGCGCCCGTCGTGGCATACGTATGCCGGTCATAAAGCGCCTGGAAAACGTTGTTTCGGGACAGCGATAGGGCGCGAACCGCCACAAGGCCGAAATGGGGCTGTCCGGGATGCGCGCGATGATCATCAGAGGACGCAATCGTAGAAAGTTCGAGCCCTCGCACCCAGGCATCCTGCGCGTGGGACGGCCAGTTTAGACTCCTCGCCGGAGACGTGAAGGTGCTGTGTTCGAAGGACAGCGGATGACTGGGATCGTAAGCCTCGCTTAATCCGTGGCCTGAATAGATCTCGAAATTGCGGCGGAAGTGGGCGTTGTGAATCGAAAAATCGACTTCGGCGGGAAATTTTCCCGTGTGATGCGGAATCGTCAGCGCCTCCCCTTGCCGCAGTATCTTCCAGAGCTCCGGAAGTGTTACTTTTGACGGATAGGCCAACGCGCCGGGCTGATCCCGGAAATAGACATTGTGATGTCCAAACGGTTTTCCAAATGAACACTCGTAAGCGTGGAGGGTCACGAAATGCGGCGGGTCGTTGAAACGTTCCGTTTGTGCCGTGTATTCACTCCATGTCCGGGCTGACAGACCTCGTGTCGTGGTTGTGTTGGGCGGCTCCACGGAATGATCGGTGAGAGCGTAGAAATCGAGGCCCGTCACATTTCTGGCGTAACCGAACGAATCATCTCCCACACCATCCCAACTGTGACGGCTGTGCGAATGAAGGTCGCCCCAATAGATGGAGTTCAAAGGTTCATCTTTGGAGACCAATACCGGATTCGAAACCGATTCCAGGCTCAACTCTTCTGTCTCAGCGCGCATGCGAATGACACCGGGCGTCTTGGGCGTCACCAGAAACCGGACGTAACCGCGCCCGGAAGGCATCGGTACTGTTTCGGGACTCACGACTTCACCGGACAACACGCTGATCTTGATCCTCTCAGATCGGTTCGCGGGATTATTCTCTTTGTCCAGAAGAGAAATCAGCATTTCAATCGGCTTTCCCGCGGCCGCTTGGGAAGGCGCATGGAAGAGCATTTCAACGGCTTCACCTGGAAGAGACCGAATCGTGGGCAAAGGCTGTAGCAATTGGAATCGGCTGTCCCCGTTTGAATCAACCGCGATCAAAACCGGCTCGGGTTGCGTGGAGACTGCAGCCGCTCGATAGCCTGGACTGCCGGACGATCGATCGCCGTAGGTGATGGTAATCGTGTCCCCTTCGTCCAATTGGCCGCCGGACACGCGCGCGCGCACGACGAAGACATACCGTTCGCTCCGTCCATCAAGCGACGTTTTGGCGTGCTTCACCAACGGATCCTTTGTTTCTGATTCAACAATCGTTTCGACCGTTACATTGGAGCTGGAGGTCGTGGCTGTTACGAAATGTTCATCAGCAGGATCCGAATTCTGAAGGCGGTTTGCCGAGTTTCGGGGCCCGGCATGCCATGAATCGGGCAGCTGCACGCGGATCCCGCCACCGGCTCGAATACCGCCCGGTCCGACCAGGTAACGAACGTTCCATGTCCCAAACTCTCCGGATGTTCCGTGGTCCGGTATCACACTGGCCGATCCCTTCGAGATTCGCGACTGAAGCATAACAGGTTCGGGCAGTGCAGCGTGCCCCGAGGGAACCGAATAAAGGACAAGCAGAGTGGTCAGGACAAAGAACTCTCCGCGGACACAGTTCAGGCTCTTGCCAAAGACGAAGGCTTTTAAGCGACTACTCTTTCGAACGTTCGTTGGATTCATGGTCGGGTTGCTCGGATGGCTTTTCAGCAGTCCCCATTAATCGGAGGATTCCCCAATGCCGTTTCTGCGTTCGAAGATGAGGAACGCCCGAGAACCATTGTTCGTGATGGAAATTTCCGAAGTTTCCTTTGCCTTTCTCCTTTTCGTCCAAATCTCCGAGCGCGATGTTGAGCCCAACGGACACTTCTCCCATCGCCGGAGAATAGAATCGCGCGGCGGACATTTCCAGGCATGGATTGAATCGGACTGCCCATTCCACGATGTAGCCTTTTCCACCCTGCTTCGGTTTAATGGCGGCTTTTTGAGAGCCCTCGCGAATCCACTTGCCATAGGTTTCCCATGCAGAAAGTTCACGGCGGGGTTCTCCCTCCATCAATCCACCGATTCCAACCCCGTCCAATCGCGACTTTGTCAGGTTGCAAACCATCTGCCACGAGTAACCGTTTCCTTCGGCTCCCTCATCCCCGCTCCAACTTCCGGTCGCGTTGATCAATAACTCCATTTCATCGCCAAACCACGGAAATCCTTCACTCGTCAGCGCATGCGCGTTCCTGTTTTCATCCGGCAACCAACGCGGCGTGTCGATCCCGTACAGCACGTCGTCTGTTATATCAAAACCGAAATAGATCCACTCGGCGTCATGCTTCACATAACCCCGAAGAGACAAATCCGCATCCCGTTCCACCGGCGAAAACTCAGGAACCCAATCCCGGACACCCGCGAACCGGGTCGCATCATTCCATTCGCCGGATGCGAGCTCGCCGTCCAGAACCGGGCTCGTTCCGAAGTAGCTCTTCAGCTCTGGTTTGGGACTCTGGCTCTGGGCGGTATGCGAAACAAACGACACGACTAATGCCAAATAGCACCGAGAAATTGTGGGAAAAATCGCTTTCACTTGGGAACAGTCCGCGCGGACGGTTAGCACCGCGATGCCGCTAATTCAAGGGCCCGCAACGTGTTCACGAGCGCAAGATGCCGGCGATATTCATTCGAAGCATGAATATCGTTCAACGGGTCAATCCCATCCGCGGCACTCACTGCAGCCGCAGATATGGCCTCCTGAGTGAGCGGTTTACCTTTCAATCCCTTCTCCGTTGCACTCGCGCGGTAAGGGCGCGCACTCACGCCGGTGATACCGATTCGGACGGCGCGGTTCCGCGCATGCACGACAACCGCGGCGCCAGCGATCGCAAAACCACTGGCCTTTTGCGCCGACTTTGAATAAGCAACCGCCCTGGAAGTAACGGGAAACCGAATCCCGACCAGAATCTCATCCGGCTGAATCGCCGTCTGAAAGAGATCCACAAAGAACTCTTCCGCGGCAATTCGGCGTTCGCCGCCGCGATTGAACACGACCATCTCGGCCTCGAGAGCAAGGATCGCCGCGGGCCAATCGGCCGCGGGGTCCGCATGCGCGAGGCTGCCTCCAATCGTCCCTCGGTTTCTCACCTGCACATCGCCAATTTGCGTCGCGACCTCCGGAAGCAGCGGACATTTCTCGGCAAGAAGAGAAGACAACTCGATCTCCCGATGAGTCGTCATCGCCCCGACGACGATTTTTCCGGAACTCTCCCTGATTGAATTCAGGCCCGGGATTCGACCCAAATCGATGACGACTCTGGGTTGCGCAAGGCGCAGTTTCATCGACGGCAGAAGACTGTGGCCTCCGGCAAGCAGCTTTGCGTCCTCGCCGTGCTGAGCCAGCAAGGCAGCCGCCTCGTCGAGCGTCTCCGGTCGAAAGTAATCAAACGTCGCTGGAATCATGATGGCTTGGGGTTAACGATCGTTGATCGCGCGCCAAATCTTCTCAGGCAACAGCGGCAGATCCAAGTGCCGGATCCCCAGTGGCGCCAAGGCATCCATTACCGCGTTCGCAATCGCCGGCGTGGCGCCGATTGTCCCGGCTTCGCCCACCCCTTTGATTCCCATCGGATTGCTTGGCGACGGAGTAACGGTGCTCCCCATCACATAGTCGGGAATGTCCTTGGCGCGCGGGAGCGGGTAATCCATAAACTCGCCCGTCAGCAATTGCCCCTCTTCATCATAAACGGTGCGCTCGAAGAGAGCCTGGCCTAGCGAATGTGCGATTCCGCCTTGGACCTGTCCTTCAACCAGAAGTGGATTCACCTGATGCCCGCAATCATCCACCGCCACATAATCCCGAATCTTCACTTCTCCAGTCGATCGATCCACTTCGACAGCCACAATATGGGTGCCAAAAGGATACGTGCAGTTGGTTGGTTCAAAAAAGCTCGAGGCCTCCAGTCCGGGCTCGAAATTGGCGGGAAGATTCTTTGCCAGATACGCTTCCTGCGCGAGGGTTGCCCAACCAATATTCGTCTTGGGAGCCCCCTTCACTAAGAATTGTCCGTCGCGGAAGACGACGTCTTCGACCTTCGCTCGCAACAAATGAGCCGCCAATTGTCGCGCCTTAGCCACGATCTTATCAATGCACATGATCAGAGCCGTGCCACCGAGCGCGGTCGCACGGCTGCCGTACGTGTCGCGGCCATAATGCGCCACACTGGTATCCCCGCGGCAAACGACAATATCTTCCATCGGAACACCCAGATGGTCCGCGACAATCTGCGCAAAACTGGTCTCCTGCCCTTGGCCATGGGGTGTGACTCCAGTAATCGCCGTCACCTTCCCGGACATTTCGATGCGCACACAACCCCATTCCCATCCGCCGGCCGCCATCATTTTCGAAGGACCAAGGGCGCAAATCTCGACGTAAGTCGAAACTCCGACACCGAACAGCTTTCCGGATTTTCGTTCTTTCGCCTGCCGTTTCAGAAGCGTGTCCCACGACGCCAGCTTCTGAGCCTTCTTGAGCGTCGCCCGATAGTTTCCACTGTCGTAAGTCAAGCCGCTGGCCGTATGGAACGGAAACTTGTCCGGCTTTGGAAAATGTTTGAGACGCAGTTTGATTCGGTCCAGGCCAAGATCCGCGGCCACCAAATCCATGATTCGCTCAATCGCGTAACTCGCCTCGGGACGTCCGGCTCCTCGATACGCATCGGTGGACATCTTGTGCGTATAAACGCCGGTCACATCCATTCGGATCGCGTTCATCTTGTAACAACCGGGCAGCATCAACCCGGTCAGAGTGGGTATCGCCGGCGTCAACAACTGAAGATAGGAACCGATGTCCGCGATCGTCTTCGCGCGAATCGCCAAGATCGTTCCGTTTTTCTTCACGGCGATCTCGTATTCACCCACTTGATCGCGTCCGTGAATTGTCGCCATCGCGTTTTCACGGCGGGACTCGATCCACTTAATCGGAGCTTTCAACCGCATCGATAAATGGCTGCACAGCGCCTCTTCGACGTACAAGTTCAGTTTCGATCCAAAACCGCCCCCGACCTCCGGAGCGACGATCCGGATGCGGTTCTCGGGAATTCCAATCATCCCGGGCAGCAAAGTTCGAATCAAATGAGGAATCTGAGTCGATGTCCACAGAGTCAGCGCGCCGTCCCCTGCATTATACGAAGCGACACAGCCGCGCGGTTCAATCGCCATCGGCGTCAACCGCTGGTGGACCATTCGTTGCTTGATGATCCGATCCGCTTTTGCGAACTCGGCATCCAGATCCCCGCTCGCCACCGACCAGGTAAATGCAACGTTCGTGCCGAGTTCGGGATGCGTCAGGGGAGAACCGTCTTGCAGCGCCTTTTCGGGATCGGAAACCACCGGCAACGAATCATAATCCACTTCAATCAGGTCCAGCGCGTCACGCGCCGCGTATCGATCGGCGGCTACGACAACTGCGACTGGATGCCCGACGTAATACACACGCCCGTTTGCCAAGACTGTGTGTTTCGGTGATTTCAAATCGGGCGCTTCCGCCGCGCAAGGCAATAGCCCGCAATTCGGATTGATATCGGTGCCCGTAAAAACTCCAACGACACCTTCCAAAGCCGCCGCGGCGCCCGTCTGAATACTCAAGATTTTCGCGTGCGCATAGGGGCTGCGAAGGATCATCGTGTGCAGCGTTCCAGCCAGGCGCAAGTCGTCCACATAGGTGGCAATTCCCTTGATCAGCCGAGGGTCTTCAACCCGTTTGATTGACTTTCCGAAGTATCCTGTGCGCTTGGAAACAGTCACGCGCGCTGCCTTTCCTTCGATATTTTCTGTGCCGCGGACTCGATCGCGTCGATGATGTGCGAATACCCGGTGCAGCGGCAGAGGTTTCCTTCGAGGCCGTGAGCGATTTCCTCGCGAGTTGGCTTCGGATTATTTCGCAGCAGATCGATCCCGGTCAGAATCATTCCAGGCGTGCAATACCCACATTGCAGCGCATGGCATTCCCAGAAACTTTGTTGCAACGGATGGAGGTCGCCGTTATGCGCGACTCCCTCGATCGTGGTAATCTCCGAACCATCCGCTTGAACGGCCAGAACGGTGCAGGACTTCACCGCCTTGCCTTCCATCAAGACCGTGCATGCTCCGCATAGAGTTGTTTCGCATCCGACATGTGTGCCGGTTAGGACGCAGGTGTCGCGCAGGAAATGAACCAAAAGCATTCGGGGATCCACCTCGTGGCATTGCGGAGAACCGTTAACCTTGATTGTGACTGCGGTTTTCACAGGTAAAAACAAACTTGCGCCATGTGTTGTATCGCTGCGGTGGGTGACTCTAAAGATTCGCGCGAAACGCGCAATGAAAAGTTATGCACAATCACGCGGTCAAGCAATGCCCTCAAGAACTTGTGTCAACTCGATCGCGCGCTTCTCTGCCGCGCTGCGATACGCCGCGTCCACCAACGCCATTGTTCTAAGATTATCACGGCCGCTGATCGCGGGTTGCGCTCCGCTTTCGAGTGCGATTAGCAGTTGAGCCATCGGACCGGCGAACGCATCCGGAAACCAGCTTTCCGTCCATTTAGGTTCGTGAAACTTCGAGTCACCTCGGCTCGCGTACCGCACGGTCGAGGGCGTCGTGTAAGGATCGCGGCACCATCCCAAATCACCGATTGCCAAGCCGTTCGTCCCTTCAATTCGCCATCTGATGTAATTGTCTCCCGGGCATCCCTCTTTCACCGGGCCCGTCCACGTATCATCGATCGCCACACAGCGCAGATCGTTTGCGTACTCCAGAATATAGGTGCATATCCCGTCGTGATGCGGGAACGCCGTTCGGGGATCTGGCCTGACGCTGCAGTAGATCCGTTCAGGATCGCCGAACCAATACCGGAAACAATCGATATGATGAATCGACATGATCCTCAGCGTCACCCACCCCAAGTCCGCCTGCCAGGGCATCCAATGTGGAATTCCGCGCATTTCAATAGTTGCAAAAACAGGATTCCCAAGCGTGCCCTCCTCAAGAAGAGTCTTTCCCGCGCGCACCGATTGGTCGTACCGCATGTTTTGGTTCACCGCGAGCGTTATGCCTGACTTCTCGCAAACACGCACTGCTTCCACCGCCTCCGCCAAATTCATTCCAAGCGGTTTCTGAGCCAGAATGCCTTTCACCGTGCCGCGTTCGCAAGCGGCTCGGATTAGGTTGAGTTGGATATTTGGCGGGACAGCGATATCGAGCACCTCAATTGATGCATCATCAAGGAGCGCCTCGTAGCCATCATACACGTTCGGAATCGAATGGCGTTCGGCTGTTCTCGCGGCGTTCTCGCGAGTGCGCGACGCAATGGAAATCGAATTAAATCCCGCCTTGCGATACGCCACCAAATGGCAATCACTCACGATGAATCCGCTTCCCAAAATGCCGATTCGAAAATCTTTGCGATCCGGAAGTGAAGGATGAATGCGGAGGTCCATGCAGTCGAGCGTGAGAGGGTTATTCCCGCGATGCTGAATTGAGGAATCCCTGATACCGCAGCCAATTCTCGCACGCGGTCGTCCAAGTCGCGTACGGATGGTCGCTCTTCCGCACCCCAAAGTCGTGAGTGGCCGTGGCGTAGATGTGCAACTCGGCCGGAATGCCCGCGCGTTTTAGCGCCAGGTACATGAACACACTGTGCTCGGGTGGGCTAATGATATCGGCCCCTCCGTGCGCCAGGAATATTGGGGGTGTGCCCTCCGGAATTCTGAGGCCCGGCGCGATTTCATCCTTGTCCTTCGCCTTCAAGTAACCTGAATACACCGGAATCGCGAAATTGGGGCGGGAACTGACTTGATCAATTGCGTCGATCGCTTCGTAACTATCCTTGTCGAAGCTCGTCGCGGTTGCGAGAGCCAGATGACCGCCCGCGGAGAACCCCACGATTCCGATTCGTGCCGGGTGGATGCCCCAATCCGCGGCGCGGCTTCGCACAAGACGGACAGCGCGCTGTGCATCCTGGAGCGGACGCCTCGCAGGTTCGCCTTTCGGTTCATCCGGACGCCGGGGCACACGGTACTTAAGGATTATCCCGGTCACGCCGATCGAGTTTAACCAAGCCGCAACTTCCTCTCCTTCCAACTGCCAATACAGATCCCAGTAGCCACCTCCGGGACAGATCAGAATCGCTGTGCCGGTATTCTTGTCCTCCGGCGGCGGATAGATCGTGAGTGTCGGCCTTGTAACATTTGTGATCAGCTTAGTCGGCTCAGTCACCTCGACCTGTTTCCGGTCCAGCCCCGGTGACATCCGCGTTTTTTCATCGCCGATTCCTCCGTTCTCATTTGGAGCATTTCCGGTCCAAACCTGAACGACGAGCGGATTGTCGGCGGCATTCACCGGCAGCAGTGTCTGCCCCAGAAAATGGAGAACGACAACGCCTAAGCAGCGCGCCAGGCTTGCGATTTCGATTCGCGGCATGAAAGGACGAAACGGCGGCTCGCTGCGATGTGTCGAAGAAGGTTGGTCAACTGATTCTGAGATTTGAAGATGCATAGGGGTTTGATTTGAAACCTTAAGTTCCACGAGATCTTTTCTTCCGCTCAAAATTACCGAACACAATCCGATTGCACACTCTCTTTTTAATTGGTGGGGCGATACTCTGTAGAGCCCTGTTGTTTCCTTGTGGGATAGTGCCGGGTGATTACGGGCTGTGGAAACGGGGCGGCAATTGGAGGTTACAGTGTTACCATTTCACCTTTGCGTTATGTTCTTCCACTTCAAGGTTGGTCAGGGCTCTACAGAGTAGCGCCCCACCTTAGAGCCTGTCGTAAATTTGGGTGGGGTGAGACGCTAAAAACTACTTACGTCGAATCATCCGCCGGCTCAATCCAAACCAGGCTGGTCACGCAGGTGCCGTATCAAATCGGCGAGGTCTTGGTGGGTCATTCCCGATTCCAATCCGTCCGGCATTAAAGAAGTCTTCGTGCTCTGGATGAATCTGATCTCGCTGCGCAATAAGTTCCTCTCGTTTCCGTCACTCAGTTTTAGGACAAGTCCGTTGCCGGTTTCATCCCCGATCAGGCCATACAATTCTTCTCCGCCGTTCAAGGTTAGGTTGTAAGCGAGAAATTTGGGTTCCACAGCGCCGCTTGGATCAAGGATTGATGCCATTAGCTTTTCTGGAGAATGCGCCTTCACAGATATCAGATTCGGCCCGATCTCGCGCCCGACACCATCGAGCGAGTGACAAGCAACACAGAGTCGTACGAAAACAGCCTTTCCCCGGCTCGGCTCTCCCATCAGCCCCAAAGCGGGACGAAAGCTCTCGATCGCGTCACGGCGATCGGGATTTGAAGTCGAAGCCAGCAACCGTTCGGCGCGCGCGCGAACGGTTTCCGAACCATGTTTGAGCAATCGGGCGCGTCTGGCCGCATCGAGATCGACAGCCGCAATTCTCCCGTCCTCAATCAGTCTGAGCAGGTCCTGTGTCCAGACTTCGCGTCCGAGCAGAGCGTCCAGAATGGCCGAGCGAATAGCCGGGGCGTGAGCCGCCCAGCGGGCCGTGAACAATTCGGGCACGATCGGTTCCCCCGTGCGCGCGAGCGCCTTGACGGCCGCCGTTTGAATCTCTCCGGGAGTGGTCGGTTCCAGCAACCGGCCGAGCTGCGCGATATCTCTGTCTCGCCCCGCGGTATTCCGCGCGAGCAACGAAACGGCAGATGCCCGAGTGGATACGATCTGCGCGGGATCTCCGGCTGTCACATAAGCAGATGAAATCAGTTTTTGAACCGTGTTCAACCCTTCCGCAGACGCGTTCCCCACGTTCCGCAAGACAGACTCGATCGAACGATTGCCTCGCTCCAGAGTGTCGAGGAAGTGTGCGAATAAATGCATCTGAGCAGCGGTAAAGTGCCCGTCGGCCGGCGTCAAAGCTGGCTCCAGCAGTTGTGCCGAGAGATCCGGGCGTTTAAGCCCGAGACTCATTGTGAGGAGCGGCTCCGTAAACGCGACGGAAACCGGCCCTCCTGAACGGATCACCGCATCGACGATCGGTTGAAAGTGACGCGGGGCCGAACTCAGAATCGCTGCTCGAATATGGATGTCTTGCGAATCTGCAATTACCAAGCGCGCCAGAGCCTCCCCAGCGCGCGGGTCGTCCCACTCGCCAATGGAACAGGCGAGTTGCAGTCGCACTTTCGCATCCGGATCATCCACTAACTTCGTGATTGCACGAATCAAGCTCGGGGAATCCGCGACGAACGGTTCTGCCAATCGGACCGCATGCCGCCGGACCGCGGGATTCGAATCCTGAAGAGCGCCCTCAATGACGGCGGGTCTGAGCGCGTGGAGGCCGTCGAGGGTGCACAGAGACTGCAGTCGAGCGCGCGGGTTCGAGTGGCGCCTGACAAGCTCCTCGAGCGGCGCCACGGCAGATTCATCCCTTCGCCACACCAAGAGTTGCTGAGCCTTGTCGCGAATCCAGCCGTTCGAGCTGCCGAGCCGTTCAACCAACTCATTGCTGGAAAGGTGGTCCATTCGAGCCGGAGCGCGCGATTCAGGCGATCCCGACGGAATAATTCGATAAATGCGGCCCCTGTTCTCCCCGTCTCGATAGAAGGGTTCCAACTCCTTGCGGCCTTCCGGTGGCAGCCAATCGGGATGCTCGATCATGTACCGATACATATCGACCACCCAAAGGGCGCCGTCCGGGCCGGTTCGTGTCATGACCGGGCGGAACCATTGATCTTCCGAAGCGAGGAACTCGGGTTCGTCTTCGCTTTCGGCGCGTACCGCACTGAAGCTGACGCCATCTTCGCGCACACGCAGATGCTGCACGAGGTTGTGGACCGGTTCGCAAATGAAAACATGATCGCCGCCATCGCGAGGAAACAGCCAGTCATCCCGATAAAAATCGGTCGCGCACGCCGACGTAAAATGATTGGCTTGTTCGAAGCTATGAAAACGCTTCTGACCGGCGCTTCGTGGATAGACCCTCGGATTTGCGGGAAGAAAGAGCTGGCGCTTGGATGCCGTCGCTGCAACGTGAGGATTGCGCCGCATGTAGCGGTCTTCAAAAACGAAGTGGAAGAGTGGATAGCTGTTGTCGCACCCAAACCAATTTCCCCAGTCGTCCCGATTCCGACCGAACTCGGATTGCCCAGACTCGGCTTCGATCAATCCGTCATCCGGTTTCAAACGCACGTCCCGCCCGTTTAAGTTGACTTCCTGCCCCGTCTTGATCGAGCGCGGTTGTCCGCCGCTCCAGCCGTTCGCGCAATGCAGCCAGTTATCAAGCCCCCACCTCAGTCCGTTCACACGCAACTGAAGATTTCCCTCCTTAAATCCCGTGTAGAGTACTTCGCGTTTGTCGGCTTTTCCGTCCCCGTCCGTGTCCTCGGCGTAGAAGATGTCCGGCGCGGCTGTGACAATGACGCCGTTCCGCCATGTGATGATGCCATTCGGGAATTTCAGGCCCTCAAGAAACAGCGTGGATCGGTCGAACTGGCCGTCGCCATTCGTATCCTCCAGAAATCGCACACGTCCGCCCGGCTTCATGTTTCCATCTATACCCATCGGATAATCCGCCATTTCCACGACCCAAAGTTTTCCGTCGGAACCCCAATCGATCGCGACAGGCGACGCCACGAGAGGTTCGGCGGCCACGAGTTGCACTCGAAATCCGTCCTTTACGCGCAGCAGCGCCATCGATTGTTCGGGTGCATGGGGCTCGGAACTGAGTTTTCGAGCCGGCTCTGATTCGGCGGAAGCATTTGAAGTTCCGGACACCGCACGATGCAGCGCGGCGATCTCGTAGGCCGGGAGCGCGCGATCAAAGAATGCCACCTCATCAATTTTGCCCTCGAAATTGAATTCGTCTGTCGCGTTTCCACCGACAAGCCATGATTCCTGAGCGTTGGATGTTTGAGGTTCCAAGTCGGCGCTCGTTTCAATTTGCCCGTTGAGAAAGACTGAAACCTTCGCCTTCTGGCGAACCAGAGTGACATGGTTCCAGGTTTTCACTGGAATCAAAGACGGGCCGGACACGGTGCCCCCGCCCGGCTGGCCTGAAGCAAACACCAGCCGTCCCGGAGAGTCCGAAGTGCCCCCCAAGCTAAGCCGATCGCCGTTCGCGACAAGAGAGAAAAGATCCCCAGTGATGGGTCGGGCGTCTGCGGGAAGACCGTTCCAAAACCAAAGATCCAGGCTGTATGTGTCACCCCGAAAGACAGAACCGGCATCCAATTTTCCACCTGCGAAATGGGGAGCACGATTTGTCCGGCTCCCCGAGAAACCCGGTGACACTGGACCGTCCAGATAGAACGCAACGTTGCCCACATACCGAGCGGTCCGGCCATGATCAGTCGCATCCCTCGCCACAGGACCGTTGATTTCGTTGAGCCGCCAATAGGAGACGGGCTCCGATTTCAGAACCGCTTTGGCGTAATCGCCGTTGTTTTCGATGAATGGGCGGCGGCGTTTTCCGGAGACTTCCTCGAGCAGATGCAGCACTGTTTCCACGATTCGAGGCTCGGCGTTGGTTTCCAGTCCGGCAGTGCGCGCCGGCCACGTTGTATAACCGCCGAGCCTATGCTGTTCTGGCGGGGGGATATAACCCTCAGCCCCATTTGCCAGCTCGATATTGAACGTGGACGCCAGGGGGCTCTGCTCCTTGATCTTGAGTCCCGTGATGGCATAGACCTCGTTTGGAATCGCCGTGATTCCCAAGTCCCCAATGCGGATAGCTTGCAGGATCAGTTCGGCGGTAGGACGCGCGGCCAAATAAAGGGCTTCATTCGCGTAGATTTCCGCCATGCCTCGCGGCACAACATCGCGCATCTTTGAAACGATCGTACGCGCCCAGTCCAGTCGCGATTCGCTGGGCAATCGAAAACCGAGGTTCACTTTTGATTCCCGCATCGCAAGGGGCACCCGGTCCTGGAATTCAATTCGCCGATAAACCTTCGCCGCGACATCGGCAATCTCCCGCCCGTAGGCCTCGAACCCAATCTTGTTCGGCGGTTGTCCGTAATTCATCCACATTTGGTCGCCGCTTGTTCCCTGCGACATGATTCCAACAAACGGAAGATCTTTGCCATCGGCGCCGACCTGCTTCGCGATCTCGATTGCGAATGCGCCGAAATAATCCGCGCTTAAAAGAGGCGACTCGTAATAGTGCATCGAATAGTTCGCCAGCAGCGCAAGAGGGGCTCCGTCCCGTGTTTGCACCGCGAGGACCGACAGCTCGGGATCAACCGGCCCGCTGGGACCAATCGCGTCGGGGTTCTCATGGCCGGGATGCATATGAGCTCTCACGTTTTGCTCACCGAATGGATCGCTGAGCATCCGGTCCGGACGCCGAATCCAGCGCCGGCAAAACGTATGTTCTGCATCAGCAATGGAACCCCATCCAATCCGCGCCGGGGCGAGCCGTTCAATGGCCCGCCCAATCCCTTCCGCGATCCGCTCCGTTAAGTAATCTGCGTATGCTTTGTCCTGGCGGCTGCCCAAGCACCCCATGGCTGCGGGCGCGGAGTGAGTATGGTTTGCGCTCACCAGCATTCGATCGGTGGGAAGTCCTGTTGCTTTCGAAGCCACCGCCTTGGCGCGGTCGATCAAATCGCGCGGCATCATGCAAGTGTCCACCACCGTGATGACAAGGCGTTCGGCGCCGTTGTCCAACGCCAGACTTCGGGAATGAAGCGGGTCGTGCGCTTGCGTGGCCGTTCGTTCTTCGAACATGGCGTTGACGATCACGGGGAAATTTGTCGGCGTAATGTCGATCGCGAACGCCCCCGCGCGAAGCATACCGCCTGGATCGGCGGCGGCCGTGTCTCTGGAAAATGGAGTCGCTTGAAGCGCGAGGATCAGGAGGATGACAGTCAGACGATGAATTGGAATTCGCATACGACCAGAGAATAGAACCTTCAAAGATGCCGCGCAAAAGGTTTAGTAGAATGGCGTGTCCAACGAACGCGCCAGCGTCGTGGACTGCGGTGACGAGCGGAGCGACTCACCGCTTTGGCGGCGGTAGGGGCAAGCGCGTCGGGATTTTGAAGGACGCTGGTTCCAGTCCAAGACCGGCCGGATAATTGACGGGACCTTGAGAGAACGCGCCAGCGTCTTGCCTGTCGGGCCGAAGCTTCGTCCTTCGTGAAAGAGCCACTTTGGAAGACGAGTTGGCGAAGGCTGAGAGTGCGGTGATAAGGGAAGCGATTCATCTGCCGCTCAGACCTTGCATCTGTTCTTAACCCAAACCATTTTGCCACTTCGGGAGGGTTTGATTTCAGAAACACGTTCCATTTGGATGTTTGCATTTGCACCGAGCGCGGTTTTGAAGCTTGCCTCGAGCTTGTTGAGGTTTTGTTCCAGACCATCCGTTTTCATGGCGACGTAACGGAATGTGAATGCGCCCGGATCCGTCTGTTCAAACTGCCATTGGCGGATGAGCTGATCGTTCAGGCTGACACCAACGAAATGGCGGATAAAAACTGATGAAAGCAGCGTTCCGTCTTCGGTTAAAAGCATTTCGTCCTCGCGCCCTTGCAAGCTCTTGAGACGCGGAAATGCCAGCCCGCAATGACAGGGTTCCGGATTGGCCAATGCCCCCATGTCACCGATCTGATAGCGGATCATCGGGAAGCTCAGATTGTTTAGCAACGACACCAAAATCCGGCCTGGATCACCGGGAGGACAGTCGTTTCCATTGCCATCCACGACTTCGACGTACACAACCGGCGAATAGATATGCAATCCGGCGTGTTGGGAACATTCACAGGCGATGTCGGCGCATTCGCGTGATCCGTATTTATCGAAAACCTCGGCTTCAAAAACGCGCTGCAGAATCTGCCGCCACTCAGTGGTCACGGTTCCCGCGCATGCCATGATCGTTTTGAACCGGGGTTTTGGGTGATTCGAGGATTCAAGAAATCGCGCGAAACTTGCGGCGGCATCCACATAAGCCATCATATGCGTGATCTCGGGGTTTCGTTCGATCGTCGCGAGATGCCGGAGGAGGTCGCTCTCTTTCGCCCGGAAGGCGTTCATCGGAATCTCCCCCAACAGATTTCTGAGGACGCGGCGATCGATCTTCTCCTCCTGCTGCATGAGTTCTTGTTCCGATCCCCAAAGTCGAAAATACCGGGTGCCCAACGGGAATTCGCATAGCCGCTGGGAAAAGAGCCGGGAAGCCCGTCCCCAATCGCGAAAGCGCGCGTCATGCACCACCGAAGTCGGGTTCCCCGTTGTGCCGCCCGTCTTTACGACCATCCAGTCGTAACGCCTTTTCGAAACGCTCGCGGGTGACGTGATTTCGCCTCGGAGCGAGTCCACCACGATTTCGGCGAACTCGCTCCGAATCTGTTCCCGTGTCAGGATTGGAAATCGCCGCAAAAAATCGGTCGCGCATTCATGCGCGCGCGGTTTGAGATTCAGTTTTCGGTAGAACGCCGAATCCCGAGCCGCCGCCGTCAAGAGTTGTGACAATCGGCTTTCAACAGCCGCCTCCAGTTGTTCCGGTTTGTACTGTTCCCATTTGCGCCATTCCCGCCACGTCGCGTCAATTCGTGAGCCGATCGCACGTTGGAGTCCGAAGTATGCGGCGCGGCGCAACGAGGCGGGCAGGGATGCGATCCAATTAACGTTCAATGCTGTTCCTCCAGCCGGGTGGCGGTGCGAATTGAAAGTTGATGCTCGATTCCAGCAGACGGATCTGTTCCCCGTCCAGTTCCAACTGCAAATCCTCCAGCTCGAAGCCGCCCCAATCCCGCCCATTGAACTCTTTCCGTCTCGCCGTAATAGGAACCTTCCGCGGATCGAACCCCATAAACCAGCTCAACGCCGAATCAATTGCGAACGGATCATTGCCGCACACAAGCCAGCCGGTTTCTTTCGGCAACGGCTGGAGGGGACCGTTTCCCTCGCCGCTAACCAAGCCGTCCACGATGCAGTAGTAATCGCGCTGTGGCTCGGTTTGAATGCTCCCGGCGCGGTCGGCGCGCTGAATGATCAAGTTCAAATCATAAATCATTCTCCAAATTGTGTCGTTTCCGTGCCAGGCGCCGCCGGCGATGTAAAACCGTTTCGAATCCGCTTTCGGATCGGTTAGCCGCGTTTCAATCCCGCGGAGCCGCTTGATCAATTCCCACCCAGGTTTGAGAATCTTGTAAATCAGGTGGCTGCGTTTCTGGAACCGTTCCCGGAGGCGGGTTTGCGCCAGATACAGCCATCTGTTTTCATCGCGAAATTCGTCGCCTCCCCATTTCGGCGCGCCTTTGCGAAAATGCGGCAGGTACGCTTTGTCGCCGTTGATGCCAACGAGATTTTTCAACGCGCACGTGATGCCGCTTTTCTGGTGCGATTTCCATTTGGGAACGTTGATAAACAGATCCGCATCCAAAACACTCTGGCTTACAAAATACCGGTGCGAACCCTTCCGATGGTTGCTGCTCGTAATGGACGAGCTGTAATCGTTGACAGCGAAGAGATCTGCTTGATCGGAGATCGGTTCCAAATGACTCGATGCGCCGAGCTCCACTTCTCGATATCCGCGCGGATCTCCATGCGCTCCCTCGGTTGCCTCGAGAAAAGTGTCGCCCTGTTGATGAAACACCTCTTTCCGCAAATCGCGAAACTCAACTTTTCCGGGAGCAATCTTTTGAAGCCGCCGAATGATGGGCTGCAGCCCGGATTGCTCGCACAGCAGCGGCCAGTTTGCGTATTGCAAAGGGCAGTCCCCGATCAGGATTTGTTCGGCGGACGGATACAGGGCGATGCAGCTCTCCGCCACGGCTTCAATTACGCGGGCATCTGTGACCAGCGCGCGGATCGGAAAAGCGGGGTCCGTTTCATGGAGCACCCAATTGGGTTTGATGACAATCCGTTTCGGCGAGAAATGCTGGGCTTCGAGTTGCTCGAGCACAAGGTGCTTGAGGCGTTCGGAGGCTTGTGTAAAACAACGGATCATGTCCCAAGGGTACTACACAATTGAGACCGGAGTGGCAATGACCTACCGTTTGGCCCTTAAGCACGAGCCGAAGCCCCTGTTCTGTCAATGCTCGAAAGATCGTGTTTTTCTTTCCGGCAAAGCGCCGGTCGCGCTTGAAAAGGTCGGCGGCGATTTCGTAAGCCCTGGCTTTCGAATGCTCGGATTGCCCTGAACACAGACCATTTGTCAAAGTTTGGACACGTTTTTGATCGTTACTCGAAAGAACACCTGGCGATGGGGCATCCGACGCGGGTAGCTTCCCGCGCGAAGTGCCGAATGGCAGTGAAATCCACGCTGACCGCGGGACTGAAGGAGTGACTTATGTCAACTAGCCAACCGGCGGACCTGCGCCACTCTTTGTCATTTAGCCACATGCCCAGCTTGTATAGCCGTGAAACGACCGCCGAATGTTCGGAGCTCAACGCGATTACTCCACCCAGCTTCTCAATCTCAGATTTGGGGTCTGTTTTGGGCAGGCTGACGATTACCAAACCTGCGACTGCCAGGGAGAAGATGGCCAACGCAATCCACCACCTCGGCTTTCTCAACCTTGCGATCATGATTCTCCGTTTTTCATTCGGTTCGCTGCGCCTTCGGCTCTCCCCACTCGTGGCTCGGGGGAAAAATAAGCGCACTTCATGCCCGCTTGGCCTTCGCGCATGGATTAGCCAAACCCCTGATTCAATTTTCCCCGGGCGGCTCGAGCCTTGCCTTCAGATCGTTTGAGAGAAGCTCCCAAAGGTGGGGGTGGTTTTCAATGAGTCTAGCGATATCACCGAGGTCTTTGAGACGTTTGCTTTGCCTCCGCCCCGATTCAGCCCATGCCTTCATTTTTCCCCGCAGCGTATCCTCCAATGAGGCCACGCGAATCAGAATCCCGTGAACGTCCGCGGCGATCGAACGTGACGGATACCCATGGTAAAACTCCTCCGTGCTCAACCGAATGCTGACTTTGGACCGGCCTTTGAAGTTGATCGACCACTCAAATCGTTCTGCGGTGAAACCCGCCTCTCTCAGGTTCGCAACCGTCCGATCGATGGCTTCGGCACTCACAACAAAATCAACATCTTGGGTGACCACCGGTTCTTCCGCCCAATGGTTCACCGCGACCCCGCCAATCGCGCACCAAGGAATATCGGCACGCTCGAGGCAGTCCACCAGGCGCATCACGTCATCGGTGCCTCCGCCGGTCTGCCAATCGAAGAATTGCTTCGCCGTCATGCTCGAAGCGTATCAAAGCCGGTATCGTTCGCGATGCTTTTCAGCGCAATCAATTCCTTCGAACGAACGCCTGGCGAAGCGGCAATCAACGCGTGTCCCTGCGGACTCGGATTTCCGATCAGTAGGGTTTCAAAACATCTCGTGGCACGGGCGGCTATCAGTGCGGTTGCACTGGTGTTAGTGGCCTCGGTTGCCACAGCTCAACAACAACAGGAGCAGCCCGCGAACGGCCAGCATCTCCCAATACCAGGCCTTGGGGTCACCGCAGCGCTGGCGGAAACCGTGCTTCCGCGCTTTGGGGTCCGGGCTATGCCTCGAACGCCAACAACAACATCCTGGTCATGATTCAGATCGAGAACCCCTCCGGCGTCGGCATCATCGACGACATCCTTGAAGAAGTCGAGGGCATCGATATCGTCATGGTCGCGAGCAATGATTTCGGCCAGCAGGCGGGCGACCGCGATGGCTCCCCGAGCTACAACGCGCGGGAGGAAATTGTCCGCAAATCCGTTCTTGCCCACGGCAAGATTCTGGCCGGACCCTCAAGCTGGCAGACTCGCCCCGGCTACGCGCTGTTCCAAGGCCGCAAATCCGCCACCAATACGGGATATCCGGTGCGCTAGCTCAGCTATTCGGGCCTCCTCGGTCAGGTGAAAGCGTTTTTCTCCGGATAAAGCCTACGAATTGCACGAAGCTTGCCGGGAGTCTCGATCGCGTTCATGTTGGGCTCCGAACGAGGACACAACCCTCTCTCTCTTCATTCGGATGCGCCCGTTCATGCCAGCGTGCCTCCGGCGAGCTTGAAGATTTCGAGACGACCGGTAAACTCATCGGCGACGGATCCAATGACAACCACGGAAATGACAGTGCGCTGGATCGCGGTATCGATCCTTGCTGGTTATTTGGCTCTTAAGTACTGGCAAAGAGCCCACACTCGCTCCATACGTCCTGATTGTTCCCACTTAACTGGAAGGGCGGTCGATGCCGCCCCATTGCAGAGTCGGATTCAACGATTGCGGCATGACTATGTTGCCGAGCTGCATTCCACCTCCCGTTCCGCCAGTTTCCGCGACGCCTTGGTTGCTCGCGCTCGGCGGACACTAAGTTGTTTGCCATTCTTTCGCGTGCGAATGTCCGAGCATGAAAATCAGAATCCTCCCTCATAACGTTTGTTTGAAGACTTCGGTATCATCCCAGCAACTGCTCGAATCTCAAACAGCGGCCGAAATCAAAAGAACGGCGCCTGGCAGTGATCTCAAAGGGGCCTTTGGAAATCTCCGCCAGGTCGTGGAGTGCGGAAACGGAGCTTGCGGAGTTGCCGCTTTCCGGTTGGAACCAAAGCGTCTGGAAGGTTCCGGCACGGTGGAACGTTCTAGTGCCAAAGCGGTAAATCGCTTCGCTCGTCACCGCACTCTCGGCCTTCGCCCGAACGCTACGGCCCGACAGGCAAGGCTCTGGCGCGCAACTTCGAGTTTGAATCGCCGTGTGTCGCCCCATTCCGAGGTCTTGTTGTTCCTCACGCCACCTATGGTTTTTGAGATAGGCTCTTAGCGTATGAGTCGGAAATCAACTGGCGTCTTAATCTGCGTTTTGCTCCCGATCATTGCAACGGGCTGTCTGCGGCCCGTCACTGGGGTCTTTCCGCCAGGCAAAGGGCAGGCACAACATCGGGTCTATGTTGTGGATCACGGGTGGCATACCGGATTGGTTGTGTCCACGAAAGACTTGACCGCTGACGCGAGTCCGGCTTCTCGTGAACTTGCTTCAACCCCGCTAGTCGAGATGGGATGGGGAGATGAAGGATTTTATCGTGCCCAATCCATTACGTTGGGATTAGTGACCCGTGCGGTTTTCTGGCCGACGCCGACCGTGCTGCATGTCGTTGGTGTCGATCGCGAGGTGGAAGAGTATTTTCCCGCCAGCGGAATTACTGCCGTCGATTTGAGTGACGAAGGGCTCCGCCGCTTATGCGCGTTTTTGTCTTCATCGTATGACCGCGACGGAGCGAACCGACCGATGGACCTCGGTCCCGGTATTTATGGTGACAGCCGATTTTTCCGGGCGACCGGGAAGTATTATTTCCCCAACACCTGCAACAAATGGACGGCCCGTGCGCTCCGTTCAGCGGGATGCCCGATCTCTCCCTTTTACGCAGTCAGAGCAGGAAACGTGTTTAGACAAACGGCTCGATTCGGAGTCGTAATGAGGAATTCCCCGTAAACTAGAATCGCCGATTAACCGAATGGGCGAGATCTAAAATCACCTCTTGACACAACGATTACCTTGGTAGTATTACTTTGGTAGTTATACCTACTGAACTGTGAGTGAAACCAAAATTCAGCGCCTTGGGGATCTTCAACTCAAAATCATGCAGGTCCTTTGGAATCGCCAGGAAGCGACCGTCACCGAGGTTCACCAAAACTTGGAGCCGGGCGCGACGCTGGCCTATACGACCGTGGCCACGATGTTGCGCAAGATGGAGGCGCGCGGCCTGGTCAGTCACCGCAGTGAGGGTCGCAGTTTTGTTTATTTTGCGATCGTGGCCGCCGATACCGTGACGCGCGGCATGGCTGATCATTTGGTGGACAGGCTTTTTGAAGGCAGTTTGACCGACGCAGTCAGCCATTTGCTCAGCACACGTGAGGTCAGCCGTGACGAATTGGCTCAGCTCGAACGTCTCATTGCAAACAGGAAGAAATCATTATGAATCACGCATCCCTCTGGTTAGCCGCCTTGCAACAGTTCGTTCCGCTGATACTTCAAATCGGGATCGTCGCGGGGAGTGCAGCCTTGGTTCAGCGTATTGTGCCGTCCGCGCTTTGGCGGCGTATCGTTTGGCAAATCAGTCTTGTTGGTGTGTTCGTCGTGACAATTTGCGAAGTTTCCGGATGCGTCGGAACGGCCCGGCGCTGGTTCGAAAGGAACGTTCCGAGTTCCGCGATCCATTCAACGGGAACTGGCGCGCAAACTCTGATTTCACCGAAAACTGCTACCCGTGGCGCGCTTCAGCTCAGCGAGGAATTTCGTCACAAGGTGATCGCGCAGATTGACAGCAAAGAGAGAGCAGAGATGGAGGCAGGCCCGGAGACGTTTGAGAATTCTGCCAGCGCAAATTCGGTCTTGCCCCCGGCACCCATGAGCCCTTCCTCGACATTCGATGCTGTTGAACGTGATCGAGCCAGCGGCACCACCGCGTTTGCCGGTGAAACTTCAGCGACCGAGTTTCTTCCCGCATCGTGGCTTGCTTTGGTCTGGCTGGCTGGCACGTGCGCGATTGCGATTCGAATTCTCCTTGGCCGTGTGATGTTCTCTCTTTTCCACCTCCGATTCCGGCAATTGGAAGACGCGGCTTTGCGGCTGCAGATTGGCGCGTTGGCAAAACAAGTTGGGATTTCCGGGACGATTCACATGAAAGCATCGCAGCGATTGACGGGGCCGGTGGCGTTTGGCTTGATTAAACGGACCGTTGCGCTGCCCTCGGATTTCCTGGCAGAATTCAACCCAACGCAACGGGACGCCATGCTGGCGCACGAACTGGCGCACTTGGCAGCCGGGGATTCCGCGTGGCAATTGTTTTCCGACTGTGTAGTGGCGCTTCTTTGGTGGCATCCCCTCGTTTGGTGGATGAAGCGCCAATTGCTCACGGCGGCGGAGTCGGCCGCGGATGAAGCAAGCATGCTGGTCGCCAACGGTCCAAACGCACTCGCCGAATGCCTGGTCGCGCTGGGAGGGCGCCTCACGCAACCGAAGTCACCGGGATGGGTAGGTATCGAAGGGAACGGATTTCGATCCGGACTGGCGCGGCGTATTAATCGATTGATCACACTTCAGGGGAGTTC
>JAQBVM010000082.1 GCA_027623095.1 Verrucomicrobiota bacterium | reverse complement strand
CCCCCCCGACAATCGATGGAGACTTCACGCCGATGATCAACGGCACCACGACGCCCTATGTCGTGGCATTGGAAGGGACCATGATGTTCTACCGCGTGGAGAATTAGTGAGGTGGGGCGACACTCCGTGGAGCCCTGGCTTCCTTCGAGTACCTGAGAATGTCAGGGCTCCACGGAGTGTCGCCCCACCTTGGTTCATGGAATAGGGTGCGCAGGAGACGTCGTGCGTTCCCGTGTAAAGTGAGGGTCGGTTTGATCCGATAATTGTGACACTTTGATTCGGGTGGCTGGAGGCCGCTTCAGAGGGAGTTCCCCACTCCCCACCTCCTTGGCTGCCCGGCTGCCCGGATCATATCTTTCAAGAGATTCCTCTTCGCGATTCCGGACTGGAGCCACCAAATACCAGTGTGGCAAAGCCCTAGCCAAACCGAGCTGACACCGGATTTCCCGGCGCAGCGAATCCACACCAAAAAATCAGCGGAGTTTCATTGATGGAGGGGAGGCCCGCGAATTACGCGAATTACGAAGAAAGGAAGGATCGAGAGAGGTAGCACGATTACGGGAGCTGTTCAGGAATCCTTGAAGCCCCGGCGAATTCCTTTTCGCGTGTTTCGCGTGTTTCGCTGGCTCAACCGCTCTTTACGGGCATATTGAGCCCGTCACTCTTCTGATGCTGACTCAGAGGCGGACTGCGTCTCACTGTGGGGCTCAAAAGAGACGGCTGTCGCAAAGTTTTGTGAGTTTGGACAACCTTCGCTTCCTGTCCTTGAAGTAGTTTATGCAAGAGCAGGCCACGCCCGGTCGTCCACCCCAATTCCCTGAACTATAAATGTGTCCATTTCCAGACACAAATACCGGCAGACCGATCGGTAGTCCGGCACGAACTGTCCTCGTTCGAAGCGCCCGTTGGTGTCGAAACATGTTTTTCAAGCTGGCGAAACACCTGGATTCGATGTCAAATGTCGGGCTGTGAAAAGAAACTTACCTCCATCGCTCCTCAACCAAAACTCATGCGCGTCTCTGACTTTGATCATTTTGAGCCTGTTGCTGTCCGGTTGTGTCCGTCTCAACGGAACCGAGGCCGGGAGCGCTCAGGTAAAGGAAGCTGAAGGAAAAGCGGTGGTTCTATCGGTGAAAGGGCAGGTTGAGGTTCGCGAATCCTCCGCGGGCCAGGCCCAGGATTCGGCTTGGCAGCCCCTTTTCGATGGGAAAACGCTCGCTGGCTGGAAGGCAACGGATTTTGCCGGGTCCGGTGAAGTCGAGGTTCAAAAGGGCGAGCTGGTGCTCAATGCGGGCGTCATGCTCACGGGGGTTTCCTGGACAAACAGTCTTCCGAAGACCAACTACGAGGTCTCTCTCGAGGCGATGAAGAAGGACGGCTCCGATTTCTTTTGCGGCTTTACGTTTCCTGTCGGTGATTCCCATTGCACATTTATTGTCGGCGGCTGGGGTGGGGGAATCGTTGGTATCTCGAGCATCGATTCGATGGATGCCTCGGAAAACGAGACGACGAAGTACTTGAACTTCGAGAAGAATAAGTGGTACCGAATTCGGGTCCGTGTTACGCCCAAGACAATTCAAGCTTGGATAGACGATGAGCAGATGGTTGACCAGTCGATCGAGGACCGGAGGATCAGCATGCGGCCAGGCGAGATTGAGCTCTCGGCTCCGTTTGGTGTCGCGGCGTGGCAGACTACAAGCGCTCTCCGGAACATTCGTCTTCGGAAGATCGAATAATCTTTGAAGGACGCCGTGTTTTCAATGAACCACCCGTCGAGTTCTGGTTCCGTTCATCCATCCATGGCGCCGTCCGAGTTACGAGCCTCTTGCTTTTGGTCCCGCAGAACGATCGCCCTGCCTTCCCGGTTTATGGGTTGGAACCATGCGTGAACCGAAGCGCATGGAGGCGGTGCAGTCTCCGATCATCCCTGTCGTCGGGGAACTCATTAGGGATAATCCGGGAACAATCTCCCTCGGACAGGGCGTCGTTTATTATGGACCTCCGGAGGAGTCACGATCGGAGATTCAAAATTTTTGGTCCGATCCGGAGAATCAGAAATACAAGCTGGTGCAGGGAATTTCTCCATTGATTGAGCTCGTCGCGGGGAAGTTGGAATCAGAGAATCAGATCGAACTTAATTCGGCGAATGCAGTCGTAATCACGGCGGGAGGGAACCTCGCTTTCATGAACGCGGTTCTCGCGATCACCGATCCCGGCGACGAGATAATTCTTCAGATTCCCTACTATTTTAACCATGAAATGGCGGTTGCGATGGCTGGGTGCCGCGCTGTTCTGGTTGAAACCGATGAAAATTACCAATTACGAGTCGATGCCATTCGATCTGCGATAACCCCGAAAACTCGGGCGGTTGTGACGATTTCACCCAATAACCCCACCGGAGCCGTTTATCCGGAGGAATCGCTCCGTGAGGTAAACGCTCTATGTCGCGAGCGCGGGTTGTATCATATTCACGATGAAGCGTACGAATATTTCACCTACGACGGAGCGGTTCATTTCTCGCCGGCATCGATTGACGGCAGTGCCGGTCATACGATTTCGCTGTTCTCGCTTTCGAAGGCGTACGGCTTCGCGAGCTGGCGAATTGGGTACATGGTGATTCCGGAGCATCTTCTCGTGTCGGTCAAGAAGATCCAGGACACGCTGCTCATTTGCCCTCCTGTAATTTCCCAATACGCGGCTGTGGGAGCGCTCAAAGCCGGCAGGCCGTATTGCTCTTCACAGCAATCGGCGATCGTCAAAGTTCGCCAATTGTTGCTTTCCGAATTGCGGGGGATTCAATCGTTCTGCACCGCGCCAATCACGACCGGCGCGTTCTATTTTCTTTTGCGGTTGAATACAAAAGAAGGCCCGATGGACCTGGTGAAGACTCTAGTGCGGGATCACAAGGTCGCCGCGATTCCGGGAACGGCTTTCGGGATTGAGGACGTTTGTACTCTAAGAGTGGCGTACGGAGCGCTGGAGACAGGCAAAGCAACCGAGGCGGTGGGAAGACTCTTGCAGGGCCTTAAAACGATATTGCAATGAAACTGCCGAATTTACCTAAAATAGTCTGCGGCCAGATGGATCTGCTTTGGGAGAACAAACACGGAAACTTCGAGAAGGTTCGCGGATTGCTCGATCACTGTGATGCATCCCCGGCTTCGATGCTCGTTCTTCCTGAGATGTTCTCGACTGGCTTCAGCATGAACGTGCCATTGATCCGCGAACCGGAGCCGTCCGAAACGGAGGCATTCCTTTCCAGTTTGGCAAGAGAAAAGCGGATATCTGTTGTTGGCGGCATCGTCTCAAAGGGCCGTGACAACCGCGGTCGAAACGAAGCCGTTGCGTTTGACGCTCGAGGCGAACTGATCGCGCGGTATTGCAAGCTCCATCCATTTACCTTCGGCGGGGAATCGGAGTATTACGAACCCGGTTCCGCGATTGTGACGTTTCCCTGGAACGGTTTTGTGGTGGCTCCATTTGTCTGCTACGACCTGCGTTTCCCAGAGGTTTTCCGTGTCGCAACGAAAAAGGGCGCCACAATGTTTCTTGTGATCGCAAACTGGCCCAGCCGCCGGGTTCATCATTGGATCGCGCTGCTCCGCGCGAGAGCCATCGAAAACCAGGCTTATGCGGTCGGCGTGAATCGGTGTGGCAGTGATCCGAAACTGGAATACCCTGGACGGAGCGTTGTCGTGGATCCGCAAGGCGAGATCATTGCGGACGCGGGGGATTCGGAGGTATTCCTGTCCGCCGAGGTTGATGTGAATACCATGTCGGCGTGGCGGGCTGAGTTTCCGGCTCTTAAGGATATTCATTCGAATTTCTTGGGTGATGGGTAAGTCGTTTCAGAGCGCCCGGGGGGACAGTCTTTCTATCCGTCGTTGATCCGTGTCGCATTCAACAAACAGTGTGATTCTCTGCGCTTGCCTAGGTCTTAACTAGGATGAAACTATCGGTCATTATTCCCGCGTTTAACGAGGCGAAACGAATTGGCGGTTGTTTGACCAGTGTAAAAGAAGCGCTTGCCGCGAATGCCCGCGATGATCTTGCGACAGAGATCATTGTTGCGGACAATAATTCGACCGATGCCACCGCGGAGATCGCTGGCGCGCATGGCGCGAGAGTGGTATTCGAGCCGGTCAATCAGATTTCGCGTGCTAGAAACGCGGGTGCCGCCGCCGCGGAGGGGGATTGGTTTTTGTTCTTCGACGCGGACTCGACCCTTCCCCCGGGAGCGGTGCGGGATATGTTGGATGCGATCGAGACCGAAAGATTCGCCGGTGGCGGAAGCACACTCGTTTTTGATAGAGCTCGGTTCTGGTTGAAATGCGTCATCGCCCTCGGGAACTTCGTGGTCCGTTGCGGAAATCTGACCGCGGGCTGTTTTATCTTTTGCCGGGCTGACGCATTCCGCGAAGTGGGTGGCTTCAATCGGGAATTGTTCGCTGCCGAAGACGCCGAGTTTGGGTGGTCCCTTCGTCGTTGGGCGAAAAGGCGCGGAATGAAAACGATCATGCTGCACCGCCACCCGCCTGTGACATCCAGTCGCAAACTTGACCTCTATAGCAAATGGGAACTAGCCATTCTCTTGGGCAGGTTCATGATTTTTCCACGCAGCACGCTTCGAGACCGGGAGCATCTTAAGATCTTTTACGATGGGCGCCGGTGATCGCTGATTGCAACCAGCTTGCATTTGGATTGCGCGGGCCGATCCCGCTTTTACACTGGCGCACATGGCGACGGCAAAAGCATCGGTATTGGAGGCGTTTAATGCCCCTCTCAAGATTCGTAACTACCCGCTTCCAGATCGGCTGGAGCCGGGTGCCGCGCTGGTTCGAACCGAAATGGCCGGAATCTGCGGCACGGACGTTCATCTCTGGAAGGGTGAACTCCCTATAAAACTGCCGGTCGTTTTGGGGCACGAGACCGTGGGCCGGATTGAGATGCTGGGGGCCGGTGTGGAATCCGACTGGACTGGCCAGCCTTTAAACATTGGGGATCGGATCACGTGGAATTCCACTGCTTCTTGCGGACGATGTTTCTACTGCGCCGAAAAACGGCAGCCAACGCGCTGCCCGGATCGCCGGGCGTATGGTATTGGTTATCCGTCGAGCGAACCGCCGCACTTTCTCGGTGGCTATGCCGAGTATCACTATCTGAACCCGCGAGCGACGCTGTTCAAACTTCCGGACGATCTTGCGACCGAATCCGTGATCGGCGCTGGGTGCGCGCTGATTACCGCAATTCACGGAGTGGAACGAATTTGTCTGGACCCGGGCGCAGACTCAGAATCTTCACACAGCGGCTCGCCGGGTGAGCTTGGCCAATTACCGGGCAAAGGGCTGAGCAAGGCGAAGTGCTTCGGCCTTCCAACACTTCCGGAACTGTGGCGGGAAACGGTCGTTGTGCAAGGCGCCGGACCCGTTGGCATTTCGGCGGTCGCTGTGGCGAAAGCGGCTGGAGCGGAGCGAATCATCGTGATCGGAGGGCCCGCCAGGAGGCTGGAGATGACAAAGCGTTTCGGCGCCGATAGTGTCTTAAACATCGAAGAAATTCCGAAAGCTGAAGACCGGATAAAGACCGTTCGCGAGTGGAGTGGAGGACGGGGCGCGGACGTTGTGTTGGAATGCGCCGGTGTGCCATCGGCGGTTCCGGAAGGAATCGAGATGTGCCGCGACGGAGCAAAATTTTTGATACTTGGCCACTATTGCGACGCGGGTGAAATCTCCTTCAATCCGCATTGGGTCACTCGAAAACAGCTCCAAGTGTTTGGGTCATGGTCCAGCGAGCCTCGGCATCTCAAGGCGGCAATCGGCTTGCTGCGGACGCGTCATGCCGAATTCCCCTTCGGCGCGATGGTGACTCACCGATTTTCTCTCGAACAGGCGAACGAGGCATTGCGAACGACTGCGAATTGGGAATCTGCCAAAAGCGTGATCGTGCCCTAACAGAAACAATTTCTCGAAACCATTCGCTGTCGAATTCGGCGGCTGAGAGCCTTTTCACTCCCTCCGCAGAGCTCTGTGGAAGCGCTTCGATTGATGGGCCGACGACGAGTCTTCGGTTAGGACGGGTTGTTCCCCGGTAGTCGCGTCGCCGATTCGGCCTATCCGGCAAGGATCCCTGGAACCAATTGGCCCGCCACGTCCGTCAGCCGATGGTCTCGGCTCTGAAATCGAAAAGTAAGATCGGTGTGCCGAAGCCCCAGGCAATGGAGGATTGTGGCGTTAAGATCGTGAACATGGACCGGATCTCGGGTGATGTTGTATGAATGATCATCGGTTTCGCCGTGGGTGATTCCGGGCCGAATGCCACCGCCTGCGAGCCACATGGTGAAACACCGCGGGTGATGATCACGGCCATAGTTGGCGCCGGTTAGTTTTCCTTGGCAATAGACAGTCCGCCCAAACTCACCTCCCCACACGACGAGCGTGTCTTCGAGCATGCCTCTCTGTTTTAGATCCGTGATCAGCGCCGCGGAAGGTTGATCCGTGGCGCGGCATTGGTTCGCGATATCCTTGGGCAGGTTTGTGTGCTGATCCCAGCCTCGGTGGTACAATTGAATAAACCGGACACCCCTCTCCGCGAAGCGGCGGGCCAACAGGCAGTTCGCCGCATAGGTTCCCGGTTTGGTTGCGTCCGGACCATAAAGATCGAGCACGGATTGCGGCTCGCCGGAGGTGTCCACCAATTCCGGGACCGATGACTGCATGCGAAACGCGAGTTCATATTGGGCGATTCGATTGGCAATTTCAGGGTCGCCTTTCTTTGCAAGCCGGATTTGGTTCAGCTCCGAAAGGTCGTCGAGCATCGAACGCCGCATGGCTGCGTCCACTCCCGGTGGATTCGAAAGAAAGAGAACCGGATCGCCCGTCCGATTGAGTTTCACGCCTTGGTGTTTGGTCGGGAGAAAGCCGCTTCCCCAAAGTCGGTCATACAAGGGTTGCCCGCCGTCTCCCGAGGTCATGACGACAAACGCCGGCAGATTTGCGTTCTCGGATCCAAGGCCGTAAGACAGCCAGGCGCCGAAGCTGGGCCTGCCCGCTTGCTGGCTGCCGGTTTGGAGGAAGGTGATTGCCGGATCATGGTTGATTGCCTCCGTTCGCATCGACTTGACGAAGCAAAGATCGTCGGTGATCCGGGCGGTGAACGGAAGCAACTCGCTAACCCAAGCGCCGCTTGCGCCGTGCCGCGCGAACGTAAAGATTGAAGGCGCGATCGGGAACCGGTCTTGTCCGGCGGTCATTCCTGTTAGTCTCTGGCCCATGCGCACGGAATCCGGAAGGTCCTGGCCGAAACGGCCCGCGAGGTTGGGTTTGAAGTCGAAAAGATCGAGCTGCGAAGGAGCGCCCGATTGGCAGAGATAGATCACTCGCTTGGCTCTCGGAGCGAGATGTGAAAACCCAAACGTCCGCGGAGAATCCTCGACCGGTTGTGCTCCGCGAAGGAATCGGGGATTTAAAAGGGAAGCCAAGGCAATAGCGCCGATCCCGGTGACGCCGCGACTGAGGAACCGGCGCCGATTCCAATCCGATTCAAGTTCTGTGATTGGATCCATAGCTACTCCCGCGTAATCACTTCGTCGAGGTTCATCATAAGGCTGGCTACCAGCGCGAACGCCGCGAGTTCGCCGGGGTCCAACGCATTGCTGGATGGATACTCACCGGTTCCGATGAGCGCGCGCGCTGCGTTGATTGAAACCTTGTATTGCGACCTGTATCGCTCCAACGATTCTGAAAGAACAGTCTGTTCCTTCCGCGTTGGATTCCGAGCAGTCAGAAGTTTGAAGCCAAATCGAATTCGATCAATATCCGAGCCTTCGCTCTTTCGGAGCATCCGTCCGGCAAGCACACGCGACGCTTCGACATAGGTTACTTCGTTCATCAACGCCAGCGCCTGCAAAGGCGTGTTTGTCCGTGGACGGCGAACGGTACAGATTTCGCGGGACGGGGCATCGAAGATTGCCATTGAAGGGTGAGGCACCGTGCGTTTCCAGAATGTGTAAAGGCTTCGGCGGTACAGTCCTGGGCCATGGTCTTGGGAGTAAGAGGAGTCACTTGCGATCTCTTTCCAGAGGCTGGCCGGTTGATAGGGGTTCACGGATGGCCCGCCGATCGTGCCGTCGAGAAGTCCACTGACCGAGAGCGCTTGGTCGCGGATCGTTTCAGCCGGAAGGCGCATTCGCGGAACGCGAGCCAAGAGCCGATTCTCCGGATCGAATTGCAGCATTGATTCCGTCACATCGGACGATTGGCGATAGGTCGCGCTAGTAACGATGAGCCTTTGCATGCCCTTCACGTCCCAGCCTGTGCGCACAAATTCCGTAGCCAGCCAGTCCAGCAATTTCGGATGGGACGGGGATTCGCCGCGTGTTCCGAAATCCTCCGGAGTTCTGACGAGCCCGGCGCCGAAATACTTTTGCCAGAAACGATTCACCGCAACGCGGCTGGTAAGCGGATGCGAAGAACCTACTATCCATTGAGCCAAGCCCAGCCGGTTCGCCGGGGCGCCTTGGGGCAAAGGCGGAAGACAGGAGGGTACTCCCGCTGTGACTTTTTCGCCTGGCCGATCGTATTCTCCGCGAGTCAAAATGAACGTGTCCGCGGGATCGGGCCGATCTTGCATCACCATGACTGTGGGAATAGCCGCGAATCGTTCCCGCTTCTCTTGCTCCAAAGTCTTTAGCCGGGCAAACTTGTCGCGAATCTCTTCGGGCGCCGCGCTTCCCAAAAAGAATCGATCGAGCTTCTCGCGTTCGCCGGTGGATCGCTCGGAAGTCATTTTCTTGGCTATCGTATAGATCGGTGTGGTCGTGGCCAGCACTTCCGCTTCGACCGAAGAGAGCATCCTTCGATAAAACCGAACGTCGTCGAGATTTCCGTGGAAACCGTTTCCTGATCCATCGGAGCCGATGCGCAGCGGATAATTCAACGAGATCCCGCCGGTCAGAATGTCAAGCTGCGTCGCAAGTTCGCGCGGTTCGCCGTTGACATAGACGGATATTCCATTGGCCATCTGCGATCCGTCATAGGTGATGAGGACGTGCTGCCAAACTCCGATCTCAATTGGCTGCGGAGTTTCAACCCTGATAGCGTCGTCCAGCCAGCGGGGGCCCAGCTTTACACGAACCTTTCCGCGAACGAGTTCCACGCTAAATCCATTGTCGCGCGTATCGCCTTCGTTTACGAGCGCCAGAATCGTTCCCGTCGAGTCCTCGGGCCGGAGCCAAACGCCGAACGAAACCGCGTCCCGTCCCCCAAACCCGGCCTTGTCTTTGAGGCGAAGACACGCCTTGCCGTCAAACTGCGCGGCCTTTCCGACTTTGCCTCGAACAAATTGAAGTGAACCGTCCGAAACAGTTGCAGGTTCCGGTTCCACTTCAGACGCAAGTTCGATGTCATCGAGCGGAAAACGCGACTCCAGTCCGTCGATAACCCACTCATCGGTGGAGGTTTCTTCGGTTAAAGAATTCTCCCACTCTGTCTGTGTCCGCCGGAGTTTTGGCAAGATGGCGTCCCAGGCGATGCGCGATTTTTCCAGCTTCGTTTCGATGTCCCGAACATCCGCTTCCATTCGCGCTGTCGGCGCCCGAATCAGAGGCGCCGAGTTTCCGTATTTGCTGACACGGCCCCTTTCCTGAAGCTGATCGAAATAGGCAAACAATTGATAGAATTCCTTCTGGGAGATTGGATCGTATTTATGGTCGTGGCATCGCGCGCATCCGATTGTGAGGCCAAGCCAGACTGTGGCCGTCGTATCGACGCGATCGACCGCATATTCCTTTAGGTATTCCTCGAAAACGATACCGCCCTCTGAATTGGCGCGATGGTTCCGGTTAAAGCCTGTCGCGATGATTTGATCCGTCGTTGGATTGGGAAGCAGATCACCGGCGAGTTGTTCCAACGTGAATTGGTTGTAGGGCAGGTTTCGGTTGAAAGCGTCAATAACCCAATCCCGCCACCGCCACATAAATCGAATCCCGTCCGTTTGATAGCCGCTGGTGTCGGCATACCGGGCTAGGTCCAGCCAATCCAGGGCCATGCGTTCGCCGTAGCGGGCGGAGTTCAGCAGCCGGTTCACCACGTTTTCATACGCGTCCGGAGACAGATCGCGCAAAAACGCATCGACTTCGGCGGGTGTGGGCGGCAAACCGGTCAGATCGAGTGTTACCCGGCGTATGAGCGTCTCTTTCTCGGCCTCGGGCGAAGGCTCGATGCCCGCCTGATCGAGACGCGCGAGGACAAAATAATCGATCCCATTCTTCGGCCACGATACGGAATGGGCCGTGGGCAATGGCGGGCGTTCCGGCGGCACAAATGCCCAATGCGTCCGAGGAACCTCCAGAGCCGATTCCCGATCAGCGGCGAGGCTTGCCGCGATGAGAGAAAATGCAGATGCGGCGAGAACAAACGCCCGAGTGCCAATCTGTGGGTATCTCATATCTCGAAACTGTCCATGCGAGCTGAAGCTCCCGCAAAGTAATAACGAATCAAGCGCCTCATTCGGAATGGATCTTTCCTGCAATTGATCCGCGAATTGTGGCTTGCGCAATTAGAGACATGCCAAAGCGCAAGGTCAATATGGATTCACGAGTTCCAGAAACTTGCGCGCGGCGGCGGCTCTTGCGATTGCTCGGGGTGCGTCCCCATGGATGCAGACTGTTTGCGGACGTATTGGAACGGCCTCCCCAGAAACAGCCCGGACGCGATGATCTGAGACAATGGCACGAAGGCGCTCCCGCATTCCACCGAGGTCAAGCAGTAGCGCGCCCGTTGCAGTGCGGGGAACCAAAGTGCCGTCATTTGAGTAGCCTCTATCCAAGAAAGCCTCTTCCCAGACTAGGAGACCGGCTTCTCTTGCCATTTCGGAAACGGTTCCTCCGGCTCGCGCATAAATGCGCGCCTCGGGCCACCAGCGCGCGACGGAGGCCACGTAGGCTTTGCCAAGGGATTCGTCCGCATCGCTTGCGTGATACAGGAAGCCGTGGAGTTTGACATGATGCATTCGGCACCCTTCGGCATGCGCGATTCGTTCCAGTGCGCCGACTTGATGCAACAAGAGCAGCTTCAACGCAGCGCCTGTTATCGTGCTCCCGATTCTGCCGAAGCCAGCGCGATCCAATGAGCCGGGATGGGCTCCAACGTTGACCCCGCTCGCTATCGCCAGGCGAACACAAGTTTCCATGGTTTGGACATTTCCGGCATGTCCACCACACGCGACGTTCGCCGACGTTATCCATTGCATGAGTCCCCTTGTTCGCGACAACGGTTCGCCTTCGCCCAGATCGCAATTAAGGTCCAGAGTCATAGATCGGCGCGGCCGACCGGCGATTTGCGCGGACTATTCAGCGGGTTGAAACTTCAACGTTCGTCCCGGCCTGCATTGCGCCAGCCAAGAAATATCGGTGGGATCGATGATTCCCAGCTTGGGATATCCTCCCACGGGAGGGCCGTCCCTCATGATCACAATTGGCGATCCGCCCTCCGGGATTTGCACCGACCCGACGCGGACCGGCTCGCTGATGATTTGGGTCGAATCCGCAGTGAGCGGCGTCCCGGACAGTCTGTACCCCACTCTGTCGCTGTCCGGCGAAACGGTCCATTGCTGGGAAAAGAACGCCCCCCGGTCGTTTTCGGTGAATAGGTCCCATTGCGGACCGCGCCACATCTTCAAGGTCAGCGGCGAATCGTAGTTGCGGCGTTCATTCATCGGGGTAAAACGCCCTGCAACCCCGGATTGAAGCTTGAACCGTTCGCCATGCGTCCTTTCGAGAATGCTTCCTGTGGCGCATGGAAATCCGAGTTTCCCCCGCGCGAACATGCTCGCGCTGCCAAGAAAGCGAGCGCACTCGAAACCGCCTTCGACGGCGATATAAGTCCAAACACCCGACACGCTTCGCGAGAACTGAATGACATCGCCCTTGGTCGCGCGAACGGCCCTCCAGGTTGCCACGTTGCAGTTTGCGTCAGCGCCCGTTACGGCAATCCATGCGTCTTCGAGCATTTCCAGTTTGGCCCCCTGAAGAAGGAGCTCAAGGACGGGAGCCTCGGGTCCGTTTCCCAACAGCCGGTTTGCCCAGTCCGCTGCGTGGTCATCCATGGATCCACTCACGGGAACTCCGAATTTCCGCCACCCGTGGCGTCCGGTGTCCTGGATCGACACTCCGAGGCCGCAATCGTGAAGTTCAACAATTTGCAGCTTCATGCGCTGGCCCTCCTGTCTCTTACCGGAACAAACTTGACCCGATCCCCGGGTCTCAGCAAGAACATCGCCTCCTCGCCGGATAGCGCCGATCCTCGGCTTGGGTCGTAGATTGGCTCGAGGATGCGGCCGATGATGTTCCAACCACCCGGGCTTTCGATGGTGTAAATCCCGGTGTGTTCGCCTCCAATCGCCACGGAACCCTCTGGAATTCGCGGGCGCGGAACGGGAAGGCGCGGTGTGTGCAACCGCCGGTCCAAATCTCCCAAGTATGGGAATCCCGGTGAAAACCCGAGCATATACACTTTGTATGTGGTTGCCGCGTGCCGGCGGCAAACTTCGGGAACCGTCAATCGATTGAGCTCGGCGACTCGTTCCAGATCCGGTCCGTCGTAGATAACAGAAACTTCTTTAACTGGCATTCTGGGCAGTTTCACTTTGGCCGCGGCTTTTAACTGAGCTTCCAGATGAGGGATGATCGCGAGCGCGTCAGGAACCAGATTGCGGTCGAACTCCAGCAGGATTCGGGTAAATGCAGGCACGACTTCCAGCAATCCGTAAGGAGGATGCTGTTCGAGCTCCGCGAGAATCGTCTGACACCGTAAAAATGCCTTTTCGCCGAGTTTGTCGGCAAAATGCAACATCACCGCGCCAGGTCCGTATGGAATCCACTTCATAGCCGTCTAGGGGTGAGTTTAGGGCATCCGTCAAATGGTGACGATTCGAATGCGGATGTTAATCCGGAATGGTGATCGTTACCGTGGCGCCCGCGCTGGTCGAACTTGTGACTTCGAACCCTCCTGCATGCAGATTGACCAATCTGCGGATAATGGCGAGCCCCAGGCCGGTGCCCTGTTGCTCGTGGATATTGCGCTGAAATTGCATGAACGCTCCGATTCGCTCGGTTTCTTCCGGCACCATGCCGCGGCCCATATCAATTACCTGCAGCGAAAAGACCTTGTTCTGGCGTTTCGTTCGCAGTTCGACGGGAGTTCCGGGTTCGGAAAACTTGAACCCGTTGCCAACAAGTTCCTCGACGATCTTTCCAAGAAACTCGCCGGAAATTCGCGCGCATGTATCTGTTAGGTTCAGTTTGAGATCCTCCGGGCGCTCGGCGAATCTCGCTTTTTCCTGAGCCGCTTTCTCAATGGTTGCGCGCAAATCAATGCTCTCCTCGGGCCTGGGGATCTTCAAGTTGGAAGGGTTGGTGGCAAGGTTCTCAAGCCGCGCGTAGAGCAGGAAATTCTCGATCAGCCGATGTAATCGATTCGCCGAGGTGACCAGCATCTCTCCAAAGCTGGCAACGTCCGAATCCGACAGTTCGGCTGCGGAACTCGCCAGCAGACTGCCAACTCCCATGATTGTTGTGAGAGGTGTCCGCAACTCGTGCGGAAGCATGAGAGTCAAATTTTTCTGAAGCGTTGCCGTACTCTCGCTTGCCTTTTGCTGAATTGTCTCGCGCTGCTTTAATCTCGCGCCAATTGCGGCAACCGCAGCTTTGATGGAGAACGGTTTTGGCAAGTAATCGTCCGCTCCCATTTCCATTCCCGTGCGCATTCCTACGGGAGTCGCCTGTCCCGTCATCATGATAAAGGGGATAGCGGCAGTTTTCGGATCGTTGCGAAACGCGTTGAGGGCGGCATAACCATCGCCGTCGCGCATGTTGACGTCGCTCAGGATTAGATCCGGGGGATTCTGCGTTGCCAACTGGATGCCGATGTTCCCGCTTCCGGCGGTCTGAATGATGTAGCCGCGGGCTTCTAATCCGATTCGAAGCGTTTCCAGAAGCCGCTCGTCGTCATCGATAATCAGAATTCGGGACATATTCCGTTAGATTCTAGGTTACAGGCTCGCCCAGGTTCAGTGGCAGCGTAAAGCTGAAAACGGAGCCCACTCCAAGTTGACTCTCGACGTCCACATTCCCTCCGTGGAGTTCGACAATTCGCTTGGTGATGGCAAGTCCCAGGCCGGTTCCCTTGATCTTTGCGGTCTCTTTCGAGTCCACCCGGAAGAACTTATCCCAAACATAGGGTAGTTGATCGGAGGGAATCCCCAGACCTTGGTCCTGCACGACAACACTGATTTGATGGCCGCTTGTCTGCGCGGTCCGGATGCGAACTCGCCCGCCTCCGGGAGAGTATTTGACGGCGTTCGAGACAAAATTCTCGAGCACTTGATGAATCTTCTTCCGGTCGAAGCGCAGGTTCGGGAGATTTGGGGTCAGATCGAGCTCGAATGTGATGTTCGGTTTTGTGCGATGAAGTTCCACAATGTCTTCAACCAGCGCGTTCAGGTTTGCAATTTCGAGATCCAGGCCCAATTGATTGCCTTCGAGTTTAGAGAGATCGAGCAGGTCGGCGATTAATCCGCTGATCCAGAGGCCGCTTTCGTTCACGATCGAGGCCATCGCCAACTGGTCCTTTTCAAGACGTTTCGGTTCGTCCAGAAGATACTCGGCCGCCTGTAGAATCGCCGTCAGCGGAGACTTCAGTTCATGGCTGACCACCCGAACCAGCTCCGACTTCATTTCGTTCGCAGTACGAAGAGTCTGGACTTCACGGGAAAGGCTCATGTCCCGAAATATGAAACTGCATCCCAACGACTCACCGTTCGGATCGAAAAGTGTCGCGGTATTGATGCCAATTTTCAGAGATTGGTTCGCGCTGATTTCGCAATCGATCTCGGAATCTTCGGCTTCATCCCCGGCCGCGAGCAAATCTAACTGCCGTCTCATGGCCGCGCAAAGGTGATCCGGAAGGACAGCCGAATACTCCTGATCGATGATCTTCGCGCGTATTATCCGGAGCAGAAACTCCGCGGTTCCATTGCATGCGAGAATCCGGCCGGTGGAGGAAACAGCAAGAATTCCGACCGGCACGTTCTCGAGAACGCTGTGCAATAATAGGGCGCCAAACCCGGAGTCCGCCGGGGCGGTCCCTGCTTTCGAGGTCTGTGATTCCGGAACCATTCATGTGATCCTGCGCTCTTTCGATAGGCGGTTCTAGTCGAAAAATTCCGTTCTTCGAGTGCGCGGTCAATTCTTAAGCAGTTCCAGGAATTCGCCCGCATTTGCCATTCCATCGAGCGCCTGTTGAAAAACGGTATCAACGAGGGTGGCGTTCAGTTGAAAATGATCCCAAACCTGCCGGTGACGCTCCGGAACGAACGGATCTCCCCCGTTGCCAATTCCGAGCGCGCGCGTGAAAACGTCGGCTGCATGCACAAGCCAGATTCGATCGCGATGGACGCGGGCATGAGCTGGTTCATGGTGCATTCGAATCGACAAACAAAGCTCCTCCGGGAACTTCCACTTCTCAGCGAGCCAGCTTCCGATGAGCGTATGATCGAATCCAAGCAACTGATTCTCAGCCTGCGAAACGGTCAGTTGCTGCTCGTTGATCAAATGCATCACTTTGGCGTGATCCTCGGGAAAATACTGGCAGAATATCAGTTTACCCAGATCGTGAAGCAGGCCCGCGACGAACGCATCCTCGGTGACATTGGACTTCAGATGTTTGGCAAGCGCTTCCGCCGTGATCCCGGTCCCGATGGCGTGCTCCCAAAAACCGGCGTAGTCAAAACTCTCGAATCCCCGATTCTTGAACGTATCCAATACGGAAGCGGTCAGGACAAGGCTTTTCACTTTGTTCATCCCCATGATCACAATCGCGTGAGCAACACTGTCCACCCGCTGCGCGAAGCCGTAAAACGCGCTATTAACGAGCCTCAACGTTTTGCTCGTCAAAGCGACATCCCGATTAATCACCTCGGCAATTTCCGCGGCGCCCGAATTGGGATCTCGAATCAGGGAGTGAAGGCGGAGGACGACGTTTGGAAGAGTTGGCAAATCTTTGGCGGAGGCCAAGACGCTTTTGTAGTCTTCCATGGCGGTCGCCATTTGGGTGTTCGATGAGCTGAGCGCCTGGAATCCGCTCGCAATCCGTTCGATTGGGATTGATCCCTAGTTCGATGATCCTGAGCCCGCCGCAGCGTCTCCGGTTTCCGAGCTGCCAAGTTTCTGAACGAGATGTTTCTCCGCCAGCGCTCGAATCGTCTGCATTATCTCGTGGTTCTCGAAGTTCTGGAACCGCAGGTCGAGAAGTTCTCGAATCTCCTCTTCCGTTTCTGCCCGTTTGACTTTTCTTGTTTTCGGGACTTCGGGAGGCGCCTCCGGTTCCTCGCCCTGAATGGCAATTTCCTTCGCGCCTCTCACGATCAAGCGGCGAATGAGCCGGTCAGAGAGAACCTCGCCGCCCAGGATGAGAACTTGGCCTCCGGAATCGAGGATGGGCTCCGCGATGATCATTCCGGGCTGAGCTTGATCGAGACTGATGCGTTGAATCATATCATTCGCAGGTCTGCTGGAACAGGCTGTCCCTCACTCTCAGCATCAATCGACGCCTAAGTTCCCTGGACCCAAACAGCTATATCCCTCACACCAAATTCGAATCTGTTCAAGCACGAGTTTTTCAACGAAAAAGGTCCAATTGGGGATTCGGCGCGAGAGCTTGAAGTTTCTCCCGTTCCGCGCGATGGCGCGCGACCGGCCTCGGCTTGCCCTCCGGGGCGAGCTCGGATTCCTCCAGGTTCGAGAGAATCTCTTTGGCGCGCGTCAACACCGGCTTCGGCACTCCGGCCAAACGCGCCACCTGAATCCCGTAGCTCTTGTCGGCAGTTCCAGGGACAATCTTGTGCAAGAAGATAATCTGATCGTTCCATTCGCGAACCGCCACATTGAAGTTCCGGAGTCTGGGCAGGCGCAAGGCCAGCTCGGTCAGTTCGTGGTAATGCGTTGCGAACAGAGTCTTGGCGCCAACTTGGCTGTGCAAGTGTTCAACGATGGACCAGGCAAGGCTGAGTCCGTCAAAAGTGCTGGTGCCCCTGCCAATCTCATCCAATACGATCAAGCTGCGCCGCGTGGCATTATTGAGAATGTTCGCGGTCTCACTCATCTCGACCATAAACGTGGATTGACCCCGGGAAAGGTCGTCGCTCGCGCCGATTCGGGTGAAAATTCGGTCGATGAGATCCACGCGAGCCGCAACAGCGGGAATGAACGATCCGGTATGAGCCAATAGAGCCAGCAATGCAACTTGACGAATGTAAGTGCTCTTTCCGGCCATGTTGGGACCGGTCACCAGCCCGATCTGTTGAGACTCGAGGTCGAGTGCAACATCGTTCGGAACAAAACGCTCCTCCGAGACAAACTGATCGAGAACCGGATGCCGTCCATCTTCTATTCGAAGCACTCCTTCCTCACCCACATGTGGACGGCAATACCCGAAAACCCGGGCCGCGTCGGCCATCGAACACAACGCATCGAACTGTGCAAGTGCCCGCGCGGTCTGCTGAATCAGCGGCAATTGCGCGAGGACCGACTCCCGGACGCGAAGAAAGAGTTCCTGCTCCAGCTTGACGCTCCGTTCTTCAGCGCCAAAGATCTTTCCTTCCATCTCTTTCAGACCTGGCGTGATAAACCGTTCACCATTGGAGATCGTTTGCTTGCGAGTATAGTCGGCTGGAACTTTGTCCAGATTTGCTTTGGTCACTTCGATGAAGTACCCGAATACGGAGTTGAAACGGACCTTCAAAGACGGGATGCCGGTCTTCTCAATTTCTTCCTGCTGCAACCTCGCTATCCAGAGTTTTCCTTCACTTGCAGCCTGGCGAAGTTCGTCCAAAGCGGGATCGAATCCGCAACGAATCATTCCCCCCTCTTTTGTCGCGATTGGCGGTTCATCGACAATCGCCTTGCCTATCAGATCGAGAAGTTCCGGGAATTCCACGATGTCTGTCTGCAACTGTCCCAAGAGACAGGACGAGACTCCCGCCTCAGACGAATCCTTTGAATCAGGATTGGGCAACATCTCCTCGCACAAAGCCTCCTCTGACGGCGGGTGGTCCGTGCGGAACAGTTTCTCAAGAACACATCGCAATTCTGGAAGCTGGCCGAGTGCAACACGCAGCGCCGCCAGGTCTCTTGCATTTCCGGGACCGCCACTCAATCGCCCCACCGTCCGTTCAAGGTCACGAACGTCCCGCAAGAGCGATCGAAATTCTTCAAGAATCGGTACGTTCCGGCTCCACATGGCAATCGCCTCCTGCCGGCCGCGAATCGGTTTCACCGAGGCGAGTGGCTGCGTGAGCCAATCTCTCATCAAACGCGCGCCCATCGGCGTGACCGTTCGATTCAAGACCCCGAACAACGAAGCCGCGCGCGCCGTATCGGCGTGCAAGGGCTCAAGAATCTCCAAGTGGCGCAGCGTCGTGGCATCCAGAATGAGGAAATCCCTGCATTCGTAGAACGAGAGCCGCGTAAGATGCGCGATGTCGCGCCGCAAATGACTCGCCAAATAATGAAGGATCGCTCCGGAGGCGCCCGCTGCTGCCGGCCGATTTCGAAGCCCAAATCCATCCAGCGATGCAACCTTGAAATGGTCGCGCAGCGTAAACTGGGACGTCTCCGGCGCAAAGACCCAATCTTCGTACCCGTTTAAAATAGAGCATCCTCCGTGCAAGACGGATTTTAAGGCTCCCGCTTCACTCGGCACAATAACCTCAGCGGGTCGCAAACGGTCCAGCTCGGTGCGTAAAGTGCCTTCATCGGCGATCTCGGTGGACTTAAAATCCCCGGTGGTCAAATCGACAAACGCAAGTCCATAAACGCGGTTCAACAAATAAACAGCCGCGAGAAAGTTGTTTTTCTCAGCACTCAGCATCCGCTCATCGAAATGCGTTCCCGGGCTTAAAATCTGCGTGATCTCGCGCCGCACAAGCTGCCCTGGACGCGCCTCCTCAACTTGGTCGCAGATGGCCACCTTCTTGCCTGCCTTCAGGAGCCGCGATGTGTAGGCATGCGCGGCGTGATGCGGAATTCCGCACATCGGAACCTGCCCCCGTTTCGTTAATGCAACGTTCAGCAGCTGCGCGCCAATCTGCGCGTCCTCAAAAAACATTTCATAAAAATCTCCCAGACGGAAAAGCAGCAGAGCGTCCCGTGGCAGCTCGCTCTTGATGCGGCGGTATTGCGCCATCATGGGACTGAGTTGGGATTCATTTGCCATCGGTCGGAAGAACGTAGTGACGAATCGTTGAGAGGTCGAAAAGAAAAAAAAGATGATCTATTTGAATAAAAAACTATGCAGATAGAAAAAATCTGCTTACAATCCGCATCCAACATGAACACGCTTTATGGAACGGAGGTGAATTTCCGTGCCCGCTAAAAAGAAAGCAGCTGCTAAGAAGACACCCGCCGCAAAGAAACCTGCCGCGAAAAAGGCAGCCACTAAGAAAAAATAGCCTAAACGGCTAAACCAAAGTTATTCAGAATGGTGAGCCTTGGCTTGTTCGGCAAGGCTCCCATTTTTTCTTATCTCGAATTTTCTTCTCTTTTTCTCCATGGCCAGACTGGTCTTCGATATCGAAACATCGGCTTTGCCTCTGGAGACTTTCGACGAATCTCAAAAGGAGTATTTGTTCCGCGACGCGATGAGGCTTCCGGAGGAAACGGAGCGCGACGCCCGCGTGGACGCGATTCGACAGCAGCTCAATCTTTATCCGTTCACAGCTCAGGTGGTCTGCATCGCAATGCTGAATGCGGACACGGCTCGCGGACAGGTGCTGTTTGTCGCCGACGATTTCGAAGCGGACACCGATGAAGCGGGACCTGTCGAATTCGTTCCGTGTGTGGACGAAGTGGAAATCCTCACGGCTTTCTGGGATGTCGCGAAGCACTACGAATCCATTGTGACGTTTAACGGCAGAGGATTTGATATCCCGTTCGTTTACCTTCGTTCCGCGCTCCTTAATGTCCCCATTTCGCGAAAGGACTGGCTCGGATACCGGTTCCAGACGGAACCGCATTGTGATCTCGCGGAACAACTGACGTTTTATGGAGTCAGCGGACGCGACGGAGCGGCGCGCCGCTTCAACCTTGATTTTTACTGCAGATCATTCGGAATTGAATCTCCAAAGAGCCACGGAATAACTGGACTCGATGTGAACTCTTTGATAACGGAGGGCCGTTATCGGGATATTGCCGAGTATTGCCTGCGAGATGTGCAAGCCACTGTTTTGCTGTTTCAAATCTGGAAGGATCGCCTCGCCGGAATCAAATAGCGCGAGGAGAATCCGGGATCGCGGCCCACCTTTGGTCCAACTTTGGCAACTCTGTTTTCTTCGGTTCACCCCCGTGAAGAGATGAGCAAACCACGGTCTATCTTCTTTCTTCTCTGTCTGGCAGGCGGAATGTCCGCCTTGATAGGGAACCTGGGCAGTCGAAATAATCCGACCTACGCCGGCATCTCAGCCGAAGAGTGGTTGGTTCGCTTGAATCGACCGAACTCGAAGGCCCACAGCGAGGCGCAATACGCGTTTGGAGAAATGGGAGCATCTGCCGTCCCAATTCTGATCCGCGCGCTAAAGGAACGGGATTCCGCCATCACGAAACCGCTAAGGCAATTTGGACAAACGATCCCATTCCTTCGGCCTCGCTTCGTAAATAGGATCTCTCTTCGAGCACGAGCAGCCGGCGCGTTGAAGCAGATCGGCCCAGCCGCCCGAGAGGCTGTTCCCGATCTAATCTTGGCTCTGAGCGACGAAAACGATTTCGTCGCGCTGAGCGCGGAACAAGCCCTTGGCGAAATCGGCCCCGCGTCCGTGCCGGCCTTGTGTGACGCTGTTTTTCATTCCGAACCCGCAATTCGGAGGCGGTCCTTGTCGATCCTGGGCCGCTTCGGATCGAAGGCCCGGGACGCCGCGCACTTCGCCGCATTGGCGCTGCTGGATCAGGATCCCGCCGTTCGATCCGAAGCGGCCATTGCGATCGGGTGCATTGGAACCCAGGGAAAGACCGCTGTTTTCCGCCTCGCGCGCTGCCTGACCGACGACAACCGTTCCGTACGGCAGAATGCCGCGGCTGCTCTAGGGAAACTTGGCGCCCACGCCGAAGCGTCCGCTCCGGCGCTCGCGCTCGCGCTCAACGATTCGCATCCGACCGTCCGGTTCAATGCGGCCAATGCGCTCGGACGAATCGGAAGCGCCGCGCAATCCGCCGTGCCCGCTCTAAGTCGCGGCCTCGGAGATCCGTCCCCGCTCGTCCGTTCAAGCAGTGCGCTCGCCCTGGGAAGGATGGGTCCGGATGCGGCGAACGCAATCCAAGCGCTCATCGAAGCGCTCGGTGACGATGATCCCCAGACTCGAATCCACTCCGCGCAGGCACTCGGCAAAATCGCTTCCGGCGGTCAACAGGTTGTAGAATCCCTCACCCGAGCCCTGCGCGACGACAGCCAGCCAGTCCGCATCTGCGCAATTGAAGCTCTTGGAAAAATGGGTCCCGCGGCTAGTTCGGCAATCCCGAGACTGATCGACATCGTCAATAACGATCCCTCCGGAATGGGAGGGCACGTGCGTCTTGCACTTTCTCGGATTCATCCGGACAGCGTCGTCTCGATAGGAATCGGCGATCTATGAAAACAAGACTCCTGGTTGGCTTGTCGCTTATCGTGGTGGTTCCGGCGCTCACGTTCCTTCTTGACTGGCGAGGTCTAAAACAAATTTCAGTGAACGGGAAACCGATCCTTGATTGGGCAATTCAGTTGAACGGACCGCAAGGAATTCAGGAAGCCGAAAAAGTCATCCGCCAAACAGGATCCGCCGCTGTGCCGTCCCTCATCGCGGCACTTGAAGCGAGAGACTCGTTGCTCAAGAAACCATTTCTTTCAATTGCCTCGCGGCTTCCGGAACGGTTTCGAACAGGACTGCACCGAAGAATTAATCCTTACGATAAAGACCGCCTTCGCCTGGGGGCTGTCCGAGCATTGGAGATCCTCGGAGCCACCGCCGAAAAGGCTGCCCCATCCCTCGGTCGCGCTCTGAGAGACGCGAATCCGGAAATATCGATGCATGCCGCGTTTGCGCTCGGCAGGATGGGAGCCCACGGAGTGCCGAAACTCGTCGAAGCGCTCAACGACCCTCGCGAATCAATCCAGTTTATGGCGATCCAAGGCCTCGGAATGGCCGGCTCCGAAGCGCAGCCGGCTGTTCCGCTGCTCATTCGCGCGCTGCGAGTTCCTAACAAGAGAATCTCAGAGCAGGCCATGAACAGCCTTATCCTGATTCGAGGAGAGCGGACCGTAGCGTTTCTCGCCGAAATGTTGCGCGAACCGGAACTGCGATTGACGATTCTTGCCGCTCGGACGCTCGCTGGAATTGGCCCGCAAGCCCGCGCCGCGGTTCCAGCGCTCGTTGAAGCGGCGCAATCTGCGGAGGCCGCCGGAATGATTAGCATCGTTGACGCTCTCGGGAGAATCCAGCCATCGAACTCGGAAGTATCCTCCATCCTGAGGACTGCGCTTCACAACGCCGACGCCTCAGTGCGAGCCCGGGCAGCCGAAGGACTGAACCGAAGCGCCGCCACCGCCGGACCATTGGTTCCGGCATTAATTGAGACTTTGAACGATCCCTTCGACGAAGTTCGAAGATCCGCCACGATCGCGCTCGGAACAATCGCAGCCCAAAATGAGCACCTCATTCCACTGATCATTCCCGCGTTGATCACCCGTCTCGAAGACCGGGATTTCCTCGCGCGGCTCTTCGCCGCCCAAGGCTTGGCCCGACTGGGTCCAGCGGCAGCGACAGCGGTCACGGCGCTTACAGCCGCGCTGAAGGATTCTCACCCGGGAGTGCGAAGCTGTGCGGCCTTCGCGCTCGGTGCAATCGGCCCGTCCGCACGCTCGGCGCAAAGTGAGCTTGAAATCTTGTTCGCCGACTCTGACAAAGGCGTGAGTGGCGCGGCGCGTAACGCATTGCAACAAATCGCGCTCGAAACCAACCATTAGGCGCATGACGCTGCACTTCACCGAGCCCCCCTTGGAGGAGGGAGTTCCCATGGACAGTGGAACCGACTCTGCCGCGTGCCCGATGAGCGCCCGGAGCCGCGTTGCCCTGATCGCGGCCCTGAGCCTGGCATTTGCGGCAACGGTCCAGGCCAGCTTGCCGCTGAAGGGCTGGCTCATGCAGGTTGTAAAGATTCCCCGGAGCAGCTATGTCTCATACGATGAGATTGTGGCAGAAATGTTGAACAGAACTGCGTTAATCGTTGTCTGGTCACTGCCGTTGTTGGTCCTACCCAAGCTCCGTGACATAGGCTCGTTCCGGCTCCCTCGCACTTGGACGCCGTTTCTGGTGTTGCCCATTCTTGCTCTCAACATTTTCTTCTTCGGCCGCTTTCCCGTCCCGATTCCCTTGCTGGCCTACCTTACCATCGTGTTCAACCAAATGTCAGTAGGGGTTCTTGAGGAGCTCGTTTTCCGCGGCTATGCTTTCCGGCGCTTTCCAGAAGCGCATCCGCGACTCGTGGTATTAACCTCCGCGACGTGTTTCACACTCGTCCATTTGGTGAACGCGATCGGTGGCTCTGTTGCCTCGGAGCTTGCCAAATTCCCATTCATCTTCGCTTGCGGCTTGAGCTTCGGAATCGTCCGCATGGCTTCGGGCAGCCTCGCATGGAGCACGCTCGCGCATGGAGCGGTCAACGCGTCGGCAAAATTAGCGACGACCGGCGGAACTTACGAGACGATGCTCCCCTTCGTCGCGGCGATCGTCGGCATTGGAGCGGTGACGACGTTGTGCCTGCATCCGAAGCTCAGAGGCCGCTCGCTTACACCTGACGCGCCGAAATGCGCCTAAGCGGGTAAAGGGGAGTGTTTAGCTCCCCTCCCCAAACCACCTAGCATGCGGCTTCAGCCTACGCTGAAGCTTCGGCGTGACGTAGCCGCACTAGTGGTTCCCGAGTAGCGTCGGGCCAGCGGCCGGACAAAAGGAGACGGTTCTCCTTTGTGCTCACTCACCCCGGACACTGGGCCTTCTATGGCGTTCTTGTTCATCGCCCCGTGGTTTTGCCGCCGGCTTCCTCCGGACCGGGGTGCATCTCCG
>JAQBVM010000473.1 GCA_027623095.1 Verrucomicrobiota bacterium | reverse complement strand
AGTTTTAACTCGCTCCCTGGCCCAAAAATGGCCCCAATTCACCCACTCGAGTACACGAAGAGCCAAAATTCATGAGGAACGCCGCTGGTGGGCGTCGGCGCGGCACAATTGGAATCAGGTCTGCAACGGCGGCATCGGCATGGGTGCGCTGGCTCTCGCCGACGAGGAACCGGGATTGGCCGGCGCGTTTCTCCACAACGCTTGTGTTTCGATTCAACTGGCCATGGCCGAATACGCGCCGGATGGAGCCTGGGCCGAAGGCCCGGGTTATTGGAACTACGCCACGACCTACAATGCTGTTTTCCTCGCCGCGCTCGAAACCGCGCTGGGGACCGACTTCGGCCTCTCTCAGATGCCCGGTTTCGCCGAGGCCGCCACATTCCCCCTCTACCTCACCGGACCGCTGAACCGCACCTTCAACTACGCCGATGGCGGTGATGGCGCCATCCGCGCGCCCGTTCTGTTCTGGATGGCGAAGAAGTTCCAGCATCCGGCTTACGCCGTTTACCAGAAACGCCTCGCTTCGCCGGTGCCTCTTGATCTGTTGTGGTACGACGCGGAGCTGGCGGGAAACGCAAAACTGGACCTGCCCCTCGACAAGCATTTTGGCGGCGCGGACATCGTCACCTTCCGCAGCGCATGGAACGATCGCGACGCGCTCTTCGCTGGGTTCAAGGCCGGAGATAACAAGGCTAATCACAGTCATCTTGATCTCGGCTCGTTCGTCTTCGACGCGCTCGGCCAGCGTTGGGCCATCGACCTCGGCGCGGAGAACTACAACCTGCCCGGCTATTTCGGAAAGGCGCGCTGGACCTACTATCGCCTCCGGGCCGAGGGCCAGAACGCGCTCGTCCTCAATCCAGACGCCGGTCCGGACCAGGACCCGTCCGCCGCCGCACGCCTCGAACGATTCGAGTCCAAACCCGCACGGTCCTTTGCCATCGCCGATCTCACACCGGCCTATGCGAAACACGCGCGCAGCGTCCGGCGCGGCGTGGCGTTGCTGGATCGCCAGCGGTTCCTCGTGCAGGATGAAGTTGGCTCGGATGCTCCGGTCGATGCCTGGTGGTTCATGCACACGCCGGCTGAGATCGCGATCAGCCCGGATGGCCGCAGCGCGACACTCCGGCAAGGCGGCGCTGCGCTTCGCGCGGAACTCGTGTCTCCGGAGCAGGCGATGTTCGAGGCGCGCAGCGCCGCACCGCTGCCCGGTTCTCCCAATCCGGAGGGCCAAAACCGCAACGCGGGCATCCGCAAGCTCGCGGTTCATGTTCCCGGCGCGCGCGAATTGCGAATCGTCGTGCTGCTGACTCCTCCAATGGCCGAGAACAGCACTGCAGCTCAGGTGTCCGTGCAGCCTCTCGCTGAATGGTGAGGCGAAGCCGCTGCTCGTGCATGAAGCCGCATGTAGTCCCGGCTTTAGCCGGCTCTAGTCGGTCCGAGCCGCCTGAAGGCGGAACTCCATACTCCCACCGCGTTCATGGCCCCGATTCCCATCTAGATTTAGGAGGCGGACCCTGCCCAGCGACCATCACGCCACAGTCTCAAGTGCCTTCCGTTCGGATGACTTGGATTCCGTGAGCGCCCCAATCCGTTCGTCCAGCGTGGCCAGTATGCCATTCCGGCGAATCGCGAGGCCGATCAGATAGGCGTCCGTTACTTGCTGATGCCCTATCAACCTCACTCCGGCAAAAGCGACCGCCTCGGAAACAGGCAGCTCGTCCGGCCAGAACTTGTGGTCGTCGGACGCCGTGTTTGCACCGAGAACGTGAATCGCTTCGCGAGGCTGGACGGCGTCGCGAGAGAAAGCGGGATTTGACACGATGCGGACGAAACCGGCCTGGGTGAACGGGCAGGTTACCCAGCCTTTGGCGCGATGGCGGGCGAACCACTTCACAGCCCGGTCGTGGTGCTCGTGGCTTGGCCAGAACAACGCGATGAGCAAGTTCGTGTCAAGCAGGTAGCCTTTCATGCTCCTTCGGCTTCGATTCGGCGCACGTCATCGGTCGTGACGGGTGGCGAATCCGCGGGCAATTGGAAAACAACGATCCCGTCTTTGTCCCGGGAAGGGGTTGTGGCGCCCAATCCTCGGCGCACAAGGTCTGACACAGTCTTGCCCAGCGAAACGCCGCGCAGCTTTGCCTGGCGGGCTGCAAGCTCGAGAACGTCATCGTCCAGAGTAAGCGTTGTTCTCACGGCAATACGATGCCGTTGCTTACGATTGATGTCAACTAACGCCATTTTGCATCAAGTCGCATCCAGAGCACCATTGTAAGGGCGCGCCCCGGCCGGTTCTTGCCGCTCAATTCGTCGGCCGGATTATTCGGAGTGATGTTTTGTGCCGTGAGCCTGGCCGGATTGCCGATCCAGATTGACCGAGAGAAGATCGCGGAGTTTTGCCGCTCGCGGGGCATCCGCAAGTTGAGCCTGTTCGGCTCGGTGTTGCGCGATGACTTCGATCCGGCCCTCAGCGACGTGGACGTGCTGGCGGAGTTCGAACCGGACGCGCTGAAAGGGGTCGGTTTTCGTTACTTCGGCTGCGAGATTCTCGTGCAATCCTCATTCCTCTTCGCCGGCGTCGCGGGAAATGCGCCATTGACCTGTCCTCCGAACCTTGGCCCACCTGTGTCGGCGCGGTAATCGCACGGAGTACACCGGCCAATGGCCCCTGCGGTGGCACCCATGTTCAGTCCAAGTAGTCGGCTGCGGCGCTGTCGATAAGGAGTTCGCCCTCCGAAGGCGCTGCTCTTCAGAACTGCTGGAGGAGCTTCAACATCTTACCGTCGAGTTTGTGGCCGCGGAAGTCCTCGTAAGCGGCATCGGCGCGTCCGCTGTCGAGCACGCCGAAGCTGCCGCGCAAGTTCCACAGCGCCCAACCCCAGCCGGCTTCGCGCCACAACTCAAGCTGATCGCGCATCCAGGCGAGCGTGACCGTGTGCGGTGTCCGGTTGTGCGCCCCCCATTCTCCGACATGCACGCCCACGCCGCGCTTCTCCAGCGCTTGCCACGGTTCGATGCGCTCACGGCGGAGACGTTCTTTGTTCCAGTCGGGTTTGCCGTCCTCCGGCAGCGGCCAAGCCGGCTCCGGCCATTTGTCCGAGCCCTTCACCCAACTGGCCTGGTGATGGCTCACCCGCATCGGGTCGTAGCCGCGCGTGCTCTGTCCGATGCCCAACGCCGCGAGATCCTCGACCGGATCCCGGCCCCAACGGAGGCCGTCGGCAATGATGAGGCGCCGCGGATCTTCCGCCCGGATGGTGGCCACCAGATGCTTGACCACGCGCACGTAACTTTCCGCGGCAATGTCCGGGGGCTCGTTGAGCAGATCGAAACTGAGTTCGCGGTTGGAACGTCCTTTGTAACGACGCGCAAACATGGCCCAATGCCGCGCGCAGGCGTCGAGCGCCGCCTCGTCCTTCCAAAGGTCCAGCGGTTCCTGCGGAGGATTGACGCAATATCCGGGCGCACGGTGCAGGTTGAGGTTGATATGAACCCCGTGTTTCCTGCCCAGTTCAACCGCTTGATCGACGTGCGCGAGCTGTGTCTCGTCCATGTTCAGCCACCGTTCCGGGTCCGGTTCCGCCCAGCAGTGATAGGACATGGGCAACCGGGCGAAATCGAAACCCCACTCTCGCATGATTTGAAGGTCCGTCTCGCGGAAGGCGGGATTGCCTTCCCGGCGCCGGCTGAACTTCTCCAGCAGGTTAAAGCCGCGCCAACGAGGAAGTTTCGCGGCGCTGGGCTCCACTGGAGTCGAGGTCGAGGCTTGAGCGAGCAACCTTGGTGCGGTGACGGAGCAGGCCGTGGCGAGAGCGGCTTTCCCGATGAA
>JAQBVM010000081.1 GCA_027623095.1 Verrucomicrobiota bacterium | reverse complement strand
TTTAGCCTCTTTAGTCCTGAACACTTGGCCATTTCGCAAGCTTGTAGCTCGCCTAAAGGTGAAGTCCATACACCATTTGGAATCCACGCGGAATCCATCAAAGTCACGGCTCCACAGAGTGTCGCCCCACCAACAAGTGCATAGTTAGGGCTAAGCGCTCGGGTTTGCGAGCGCCGCGACGGGCGCCCCGCGTCCTTGGCGCTTCTCATGAAACACCCTCTCCGCCCTTTCCTGAATCAATTGCGCGACAATACTGACGCCGATTTCCGGAACGCTATGCGAGGCAATATCCAATCCCACCGGACAAGCGACACGCGAGAGATCGTCGTTGCTCGCGATTCCCTGCTCGATGAACTCGGAGAAAATCAGCCGGCGTTTTCTTCGGCTTCCGATCATCCCAAGAAATATAAACGGACGCTTCACCCAATTCCTTAAGACCAGCGCATCGTGTTGGTGGCCTCGCGTGACAATTAATCCAAAGGCCGGACGTTTTGTCATCGATTCCTCGAGTAGTTTTTCCCAGGCATCCACCCGAAACTGCGTCGTCGCGGGGAAATTACGCGTATTCGCCAGCGCCGGACGGTCATCGAAAACCGTGACTTCGAAATCGACTCGCTGTGCCAGGGGCGCCACCGCCTGAGCGACATGACCCGAACCGGCTATCCACAGCGCGCAAGGTGGCAAAACGGTCTCTTTGTAAATCCATCCTTCTTCCTCCGGCTTCTGAACCCAATCGATCGAAAAATCCTTTCGCACACCCCATGTAACCGTTTCATCAAGCTGCGCGAGTTTCTGCCAAATTGACCCAACTTGCGCCGCGTTCGGGAGAATGACACCGCAAACCTTGCCTCCGCAGATGAGGCCGTCGTCCCATCCGAAATCATGATCCAATACCAGATCGAAAGTTGCCGGAATTTGAGTAGCGAGCGCGCGGCGGGCGCGATCCTGAATTTCCGCTTCCAAACAACCGCCTCCGAGGGTTCCCTCAATTCGACCATCGGCAAAGAACAAGGCTTTCGCGCCTTTCTTTTGAGGGCTCGAACCTTTGATGCCGGAAATAATCCCGAGCGCGAAGGGTTGCCCTTCCTCAAGCGCTGCGGTGAGATAATCAAAAAAACGGGGCATAAGTCTGAAACAGGGTATCGTTCGAATCTATAGCTGTCATGCATTTGTCAATGCGGCCTGAACGGCCTGTGGAAAAACCTCTGCGACATCCCCCTCAATTCGCAGCGAAACCACAGACGCACCGTCGTGATCCGTCGGGCCGCGGTTGATGACCCCATAGGGAATCCCTCTGCGCGCTGCGAGCATCGGAATGCCCGCTGCCGGATGGACCGAAAGACTGGATCCCAATGCCAGCACCAAATCCGCCTGCCGCGCCGCTCCATCGGCTCGTGTTAAGTCATCCGCGCATAAATTCTGGCCGAAGCTAATCGTTGCAGGCTTGAGAAATCCTCCACACTCGCACCGTGGCGCTTTGCGGTTGACCAGAAAGTACTTGAAGTGCGGCTCCGGTTCCGATCGTTTCCGGCAAGACTGGCATTCCACCATGCCGTTCGTCCCGTGCAGTTCGACAAGATGATCCGCCGATATTCCCGCCTTCGAATGAAGTCCATCGATATTCTGAGTGATCACCATCAAAAGTTTCTCCGCTTTTTCGAGAGAAACGATCGCCAAATGAGTTGGATTCGGGCTCGCGTCCCGAAACGCGGGCCAGCCTTCCAGTTTGTAATCCCAATGTTCCACCCGCGCGGATTCAGAGGACATGAAATCCTTGTAATAGACGGGTTGTCGCCGCTCCCACACGCCTCCGGGTCCTCTAAAGTCGGGAATGCCGCTCCCCGTTGAAACCCCGGCGCCCGTGAAGACCAGGATTTTCGAAGCGTCCCTTAGGTATTGAATCAGACGCCCTGATGTTTCCGCCGAATCGGACATGCGGCCATTCTCGCGACAATCCGAACAAATGCAAATGAGGATTCGCAGAGAGTCCGCACGCTTGTTCGAGCACAAGAACCTCTTTCTTTTTATGGTGGGGCGACACTCTGTGGAGCCCTAATCAAACCTCAACGATTCAAACTGAAGAAAAAGGCGCAAAGGAAACACGGCGGAATCCGAAAGCCCCTCGTTTCCAAGAGCCAATCTCTCGCTGACCTAACAGCCCGAGGAAGAATCAGGGCTTCACAGAGTGTCGCCCCACCGATGTTCATGGTTTACCCCGACCCCCAAGAAAACCGAATTACTGTCCCCGGTTCGATTCTACTGGCGGACCGCGCGCACAGCGCCTAGTCTCGCGACCCGTGTGGGATGATACCGGCGAAGTGGCGTGTCCGTATTGCGGCCAGCCTAATGAACTGAAGGTGGACACTGCCATACAATCACAGCGGTTCACGACCGATTGTGAAATCTGTTGCCGGCCATTCGAGGTGATCGCCGAATGCGAACCCGGAATGCCGCCGTACCTGTCCGCAATAGAGAATTAGACCGCGCAAAATCGAGAGAACTATGAATGTGACTCCGACAATAGTCCTTTGGATCTATGTTATCCTCCTGATGGCTGGAGGCTTGGCAGGATACCTGAAAGCCGGAAGCAAGGTTTCCCTGATCACTTCGTCCATCTTCGCGGTGGCACTCAGTCTTTGCGCGCTCGGCCTGTTAGGCCCGAGTTACGTCGCCGATATCCTGCTGGGTATTTTAGTGGTTGTGTTCGGAATCCGGTTTGCAAAGAAGAAACAATTCATGCCCGGAGGGATGCTGTTGGCAATGACGGTTGTCGTACTGGCGCTACACATCCTGCTCTAAGAGCCCTCCACGAAGAGCATCACAAACTTGCGGAACTTCTCAGAATTCGCGGGCTTGAACTCGCGCGTTAGCACACCATTTGCGCCATAAACTCTCACGGTCACACGTTCGGCATACGCAATCGCTCTCAAGTCGTTTGGAGTCGCTATGTAGATGGCATCCTCGCTGACCGTCCCGCTTCTTTGCCTTCGTGCATTGAGGCTCCCACTTCCATTGAATTTGAGCTCGACCCCATCCGTCACAACGATCAGCGACTGCCCGGGACTGACTTTGAGAAGCCCAGTCTCCTCCTTCGCCTCGTAATGCACTTCAAGATAATACTCAAAACTCCGATAATCCTTAAAGACACGGGACGCATTCAACCAGAGCAACTCCCGCACCGGCCCATCGGTTTCGAGGAAGTTTTCGGGAATTAAATCAGTCCGAATGTGCGTGTTCGGGTCCACATGCGTGGCAATGTCCGGAATCTCCGGCGCGACACAAGCGCAAAGGAAAACCAATGCTCCGCCTGCGGCCGCAAATACACATCGGCTTGCGGTTCTCCGAAAAAACAACCGTATCGCGCCATATTTGCCCCCCAAACGTTCACTCGATGGCTCAACCGCTTGCGAACTTGTTCGATTCCTGATCGACGCCGCTTCATTCACTTCATCCGACTGTGACTCAAAACCTAATCTCATTATTGATTTCCTTCCGCTGATGCATCTTCAATTCCATCCGAGGACCACGTTCTTACATCCCGCTCGCATTTTCAAATAGATTTCCAAACCAGATTTCGGCAAAACACCGGCATGTTTGAGCCGCTTCCCAGATCGTTCTACCGCGCATCGGCTCGGGATGTCGCGCCGAAACTTCTCGGACACTGGCTCGTCCGCAACACTCCGAAGGGCCAATGCGGCGGTGTGATTGTTGAAACGGAAGCCTACTTGGCCGATGATCCGGCATGTCACGCGTTCCGCGGAAAAACGCGAAGAAACCAATCCATGTGGGGCCCTCCCGGCGTAGCCTACGTTTATCTCATTTACGGATATCACCACTGCGTCAACACGGTCTGCTGTCCGGAAGGAATCGCCGAAGCCGTTCTCATTCGCGCCCTCGAGCCTATGATTGGCGAAACTCTGATGCGCGAGAACCGTCCAGTCCTCGACCTGCGCGAACTCACGAACGGACCCGCGAAGTTATGCGCCGCGTTGGATATCGATCGCACTTTGGATGGGGCCTTCCTTTGTGATTCAAATTCGCCGCTGTTCATTGGCCGAAACCGCGAATCCACCAAACCCATCGTTAGCAATCCTTCAATCATTACTACCAAACGCGTAGGAATCTCGAAGGCCGTTGATCTCCCCCTTCGCTTCTACCTGAATGGGAATCGTCACGTGTCGAAAGGCAACTAACCGAGAATATCCTGAATCACATGCCCGTGAACATCGGTAAGGCGCCGGTCCGCTCCGTTGTGGTAATACGTCACGTTCTCGTGGTCGAGTCCCAGCAGATGCATGACTGTGGCGTAAAAGTCATACGCGCTGCAAACGTCAGTGACCGACCGGCGTCCAAAGTCGTCGGTCGCCCCGTGACTCACGCCTCCCCGAACGCCCGCCCCCATCATCCAACACGTGAACGCGTCTGGATTGTGATCTCGCCCTTGCGTCGCGGCTTGCCGCGTCGGCATTCGGCCAAACTCGGTGGTCCACAACACCAGCACATCCTCCAGCATCCCCCGTTGTTTCAGATCGTCGAGGAGCGCGGCCGTTGGCTGATCAAAGATCGGAAAGTGCCGCTCGTAGTCCGCCTTGAGCGTGCGATGCGCGTCCCAATTCAACAGCCCATCGACAGATGAGGCACGGGAAGCGCAATAAAGGCTCACATAGCGAACTCCCGCCTCAAGCAATCGCCGGGAAAGAAGGCAATTGCGCGCGTAGGCCGCCTTCAACGGGTTCGCGTCATCCGTGCCATAAAAAGTGTGTGTGAATGCGGATTCCAAAGCCAGGTCGCGCACGCGCGGAGCTGCCAGTTGCATCCGCGCCGCAAGCTCATAAGCCTCCATTCGAGCGCGCAGTTCACTCTCTCCAGGATGCCGTTCCGCATGCCGCGAATTGATCAGCGCCAGAAAATCGCGAGTCGCCAACTCCTCTTCGGAGCCGATTTCCAAAGGGCGCGCAAGATTGCGGAGCGGATTGTGCGCCGCCATCGCCACGGCCTGATGCTGGGCCGGAAGAAATCCGTTGGACCAATTGGCCTTGCCGTTTGGAGGTTCACCACGAACATCCTGAATGGCAACAAACGTCGGCAGGTTATCGTTCAAACTTCCCAAGGCATAACTCGTCCACGCTCCGGCTGTCGGAAATCCCTCTCTCGTGAAACATGAATTCATGAAGATGCAGCCTGGGCCGTGGGTATTCGTCTTGGAAGTCATCGAGTGAATGAACGCCATGTCATCCACGTGCCGCGCCATGTGAGGAAGCATCGAAGATATTCTCTTCCCGCTCCGCCCCACTTGAACAAACGGCCAGGGCGATCGCATCAATGGACCGTTCTTGCCCTGAAAACTCGAGAAGTCCTCTTCGCCAGGAAGAAGTTGGCCATCCCGTTTGTTCAGCTCCGCTTTGTAGTCCCACAAATCCAGGTGGGAAGCCGCGCCCGGACAGAAGATCTGGAGTACCTGCTTCGCTTTCGGACGGAACTGCGGCTGACCAGTTCTCCGCTTCTCCACACTTCCAGATCCGGTCGCTCCCAAAATGTCATTGTTCAGCAAATCCGCCAGTGCCACTCCGGTGAAACCGGTTGTCATTCGAGACAGAAACTGACGGCGTGTGAGATCGAGTGCGGCTGTCTTCATTTCTCTGTATAGCGACGGTTCGGTTTTGGCGCGCGGACTTTCAGGCTCCAGCACGCTCGCTGAAGCGACGCGCTTGGCTTGGTCTTCGCTCTCCGCGGGTTTCGCGTGCCGCGGCCTGGAATGACGCGCGCCGATTTCAAAAGTGCAATTGCAGTGTTCACGGAGCCTTTCTCATTCCAGATAGATGAGTTCGTTCGCGTTGAGCAACGCGCGGCAAAAGGCCGCGGAACCATGGGATCGAATCAATGCCGCACTCGCGGCCGTTTCCATTTCATCAGGATCCCGTTGAAACGCCAGCCGGTAGGCCCGCCTGACCTGCTCATCCAAATCGCCGGCTTGATCGAAAGAAATCCGATCGGAAAGCGCTCGAGCCATATCCAGCACAAATCTGTGGTTCAACATGGTGAGTGTCTGCAGCGGTGTGGTGGTCGCAGCGCGTTTTGGCGCGGCAAACGCGTTGTCGGGCAGATCAAAGTCCGAAAGAATATCAACGACCGATGCGCGCGCATTTTGGTGATAAACGGAGCGCCGGTAAGTTTCAGGACCTGGACGGTCGAGGGGCACATAAGTCGCCACATTGTCCTGTTTATACTCGTAAAGCTTGAATCCAGGTCCGCCCTCACCCCGATCCAGTTTTCCCGCAACGAAGAGAATCGTGTCCCGCACCTCCTCGGCGCTCATACGGCGCGGCGGGAACCTCCACAAAAGGCGTGCGTCCGAGTCCATGTCCGCCGCTTCCCTTCGGTAGTGCGAGGATTGCCGGTACGTCTGCGAAAGGAGAATTTCACGGTGCAACGCCTTCAAACTCCAGCCGAGACTTTGGAGCCGTCGCGCAAGCCAGTCCAGCAATTCGGGATGCGACGGTCTGCCACCCAAGGATCCAAAATCACTGGGCGTCTCAACAATCCCCGTCCCAAAATGATGCTGCCACACTCGGTTCACCGCCACTCGCGCGGTCAGCGGGTTCTCATCGCTGGCAATCCATTTCGCGAGGGCGAGACGGCGTTCGCTTTCGGACGCGTCCGCCGCGAGTTGGTAGGATGGCATCGTCTTTCCAAGCACATCCAAGCTCGCCGGTTTCACAACACTTTCCGCTTTCATCGGATCGCCTCCCCTAAAAACCTTCGTCGGTTCCTTCGGTTGCGTAAATTGCCCCGCCCAGACGGTCGCAAGGGATGGAACGGCTCGAATCTCCCGGTCCACCGCGGCCATCCGCGAGTCCACGTCATTCAGCTTCGCGCGTTCTTCTTCGGATGCCGCCCGTAAATACCGCTCTCGCTCAAGGGCTTTGCTAATCGGCTTGCGATCGTACGAGTCGGCGACTCTCGACCAATGTTCGCCGTCTATCGAAACGTCAATCTCGTATTCGGCCACCATAGGGCCAAGCCCTTCGATCGGAGCGTCAGACTTCGTCGCTCGATCAAAAGAGAAAGCCACACGCGCAATGCTTTCGGCGCGGGCGAGCGAAACGGTCAGAACCGGAGGATTCCCGACGAACCACCTCGCGCCGTACTTTCCGTCATTCACCAAATCGACGCTGTATGCTCCTTCAAAGTCTTTTGCGACATTGCCCGCCGCCCCCACCACGGTGGCGCCGGCTGAAGCAAGCGCCACATTGCGGGGAACCGGGTCGCCGGTCCACACTTCGAATTCATCCAAACGCGCACCCACTCCAGAGCTCGGATTTCCGGAATGCGCGCGGACCGTGAAACGCACCAACCCGGCTTGGACGGGCCTGAATCGCTCCTCCGTGAATTGCGCGCTGGGCGGCGCTCGCATGGATTCCGGAGCGGGAGCCGCCGCCGAAGCTCGGTCGATGATCCCTTTTTCCAGATTCTTTTTCGCTTCGACAAGTTCGGATTTTCGCTCCTTCAAAGGGTTCATCGCCAATTCGAAAGCCTCGCGCTCGTGGACGGAACCTATCACGCGGGGCCCGTGCGATACTCCGTCAAAAGCGGATTTCAAGCGGTAGTAGTCCTCCGTCGGAATGGGATCGAACTTATGGTCGTGACACCGGGCGCAATTGACGGTTAACCCCAGAAAAGCAGCGCTCGTCGCGGTTACCATGTCATCCACCGTTGCGGCGCGAATATTTAATGCGGCGACAGCGTCTTGATTTCCCACATCGTCATACGGACCGATCGTTAAAAACGCGGAACCTACCTCCACATCCGGCTTGCCCTTTCCAATGACGTCACCGGCAAGGTGCTCGACGATAAACTCGTTGAACGGCTTATCCTCATTGAAAGATCGGATCACATAATCCCGAAACGGCCAGGCATTCGGAATGATCTCGTTGCGCTCGAAGCCGCGACTCTCCCCAAACCGAACCACATCCAGCCAATGCCGCCCCCATCGCTCGCCATAATGCGGCGAGGCCAGCAACCGTTCGACCAACCTTTCGTAGGTGCGCGGCTCGGGATCACGCACGAATGCGGCTACCGCTTCCGGAGTCGGCGGCAATCCGGTGAGATCATACGACACACGCCGAATCAACGCGCGGCGTTCTGCGGGCGGGTTGGGCCGCAAACCTTGCAGGGCCAGTTTCTCGAAAACGAATCGGTCGATCTGGTGATGGGTCCAATCCTCTGGAATACCCTCCGGACTCGGGGGCTCCGTGTGAGACAGGGGCCTCAAGGACCACCATAATTCATCCGGCCCGCTCGATTCAGCCGATTTCCGGACCGTGTCCTGCGCGCCCGCGCCAAACGAGCTCACCACAAAAAGCCCGGCATGGAGTATTGCGCACAGGCGAATTGAGACTTCGAGACGGTTCCAATCAGACTTCATGCGTTCGGAGTATATGGATGAAATAGTCGAACGCAAACCGCGAACTCTTGAATCTGGAAAGAGCAGGGCACACAGCGCGCTAAATTTAAGGTCGGGGCTACCCATGAACCATTCAAGAATTGGTGGGGCGACACTCTGTGGAGCCCTAACTTGCCCTTGGATTGTCTGGCCTGCATAGAATGGGCTTCTGGAAACGCGGGGCTTCCGAATTCCCCTTTATTTCCAATGCGCCTTCTTCTTCAGTTTGATCCATTCAAGGATGGATCAGGGCTTCACAGAGTGTCGCCCCACCATCATTGGTTCATGGTCCCAATGCGCGTGCAATCCCAATTTGTCCTTGCCCCATCCATCGGTTCCACACCACCCTAGAGACATGCATTCCTTTCTCCCGAAAAGACCACTCTTACTCGTCGTACTCGTGTTAATCCAAATCACCGGGGACATATCCGGCCAGCAGCCGCAACGGCCCGCACCCGGAGGGGGCCGAGATCCGAAGATGGACGCGTTCTACAAACTTGGACCCGACTCGATGCCAATTGAAGGAGTGCCACAAGGGAGAATCGACGGACCAAAGACTCTTCCCAGCAGCGTATTCCCAGGGACGCAGCACACTTATTGGGTTTATGTGCCATCGCAGTATGATCCGTCGACACCCGCCGCCCTGATGGTTTTCAATGACGGACAAGCGTTTAAGGCGGAGCCCGGCGACGTTCGCGCTCATAATGTCTTGAACAACCTCATTTACCGACGCGAGATTCCCGTCATGATCGCGGTGTTTATCAACCCCGGCCGCCGTCCCGATCAACCGGAGCCAACTCCAACGAACTGGGGGGACCGGGACACCAATCGACCGGAAGAATACAATGCGCTCAACGACAAGTATCCGCGCGTCATCGTCGATGAACTGCTGCCGGAACTATACCGGGATTACAATATTTCAAAAGATCCTGAACTCCACGGGATCGGCGGTTCGAGCTCGGGCGGGATTGCGGCTTTCACCGTCGCGTGGCACCGCCCGAATCATTTCCGGAAAGTTTTCAGTTTTGTGGGGAGCTACGTGAATCTCGGCAACCGCATGGGCCACACCTATCCGGACATCGTTCTGGAATCGGAGACGAAACCGCTCCGCGTATTCCTGCAAGATGGACGCAATGACAACCGGATTTCCGGCCGCGAAGGAGACGACTTCAATAGCCGGGATTGGTTTTACCAAAACGTAAGACTCGCCGATTCGCTGACCAAGAAAGGATACGATGTCAACTACGCGTGGGGCATCGGCAACCACGGCCAAAAACAAGGCGGCGCGATCTTTCCGAGTATTATGCGGTGGCTATGGCGTGACGCCCAGAAGGTGTCCGTGGATCGAAACGACACAGTCGAACGTTCATTCCGCGAACCAGCAATTCAGGCGAAAGAGTCAAACGAATGAGCGATTCCCGGGTGATTGCAGTGCCTTTCACGATGCCGTTGACTGCGTCAGCGCAAGACCACAAGCTGATCGCCAGCTTCAACTCCGAGATCGGCCTGGGTGCTGAAACACAATGGCTTTTTCCGTATTAAACTCCCGTTACTCCTTTCAAATACGAAAAAACCAGCTCTGGCAGATGACTGCTGTAACCGCCTTCAAGGATGCTATAGAACGGAATCCCGAGATCCCGAATCGATTTTCCTATCCACAAGAAATCTTCAGCTTCCAAAGTCTCCTGCGCGATCGGATCCCGCGCGTACGCGTCGAAGCCCGCCGACACAGCGATCAGGTCGGGCTTGAGTCGCGCTAGGTCTTCCAGAGCTTTTCGGATGGTATCCCGGTATTTCGCTCTCGGAGTCTCAGGCGGAAGCGGGTAGTTGAAACAGTTATTTCCAACGTTCTCGGTGCCCGTCCCCGGATAACACGGATGCTGATGAATCGAGAAAAACGAAGTGTGCGGATGATCCTCGAGTATCGCCTCGGTTCCGTTTCCATGATGCACGTCAAAGTCGAACACAGCCACGTTTCCCGTGCCGCTCGCGAGCGCCTCAAAAACAGAAATGGCGATCGAGTTCAGATAACAAAATCCCATCGCCCTCGCTTGCATTGCGTGATGTCCAGGCGGACGCAGAAGGCTGAACGCGGACTCTCCAGCGCGGGCCAATTTCAACGCATGAAGAGCGCCCCCCACGGACCGGATCGCGTGGTCATAAATGTCTGCGTAGGCGGGCGTATCCCCATCGAAATCGGCGGAAGCCGCCTTCACACGGCTGACGTGGACTTTCGTGTGCGCTCGTTCCAAAACAGTTTCATCCACCGAGATCGGTTCCTCCCACTGAATCGGCAGATCTTTCTGTTCACGAAGATAATCGATCGACCCGCGAATCCTGGCCGGGCGTTCGGGATGTCCAGGTCTGGAATAGCCGGTGCATCGTTCGTCGGTGATTATTTTCATGGGGGAAGTCTGGCCTCTTTCACAGAAAATTGAAGCAAAGTTATTCACAAAAAGGACTTGCGGATGAAAAATTCAGCCTCTATATTGCGCGCTCTTTTTATAGGAATTTTACTGTATGCGTCGTCCTAAAGGTATTAAAACACGGAAAGCTGTTGCCAAGCGTTTCAAGATCACCGCAACCGGCAAAGTGATGCGGTCTCACGCCGGCAAACGGCATTTGCTGTCCACAAAATCGGCCAAACGGCGCCGATCGCTCGGCTCGAGCGCCGTCATCGACTCGACAGACACTTACCGAGTTACTCAGAATCTTCCGTTCAGTCATTAACATTTCATTTCAGGATTTCTCGCTATGCGCGTCACTAATGCTCCCGCTTCACGAAAACGCCGAATTCGTACGTTAAAGGCGGCCAAAGGTTTTCGGCTACGCAGATCCAAGCTCTATCGATATGCGGCTGACGCGCTCGACCACGGCCGCCAGTATGCCTACCGAGATCGCCGAAACAAGAAACGCTCTTTCCGCGCGCTTTGGCAGGTTCGCATCAATGCCGCAGCCCGAGCCGCCGGACTGACGTATAGCCGTTTCATTGAGGGTTTAAAAATCGCCAAAGTCGCGTTGGACCGCAAGGTTCTGGCGAATCTCGCGGCGACTGACAGCGCGGCATTTACCGAATTGGTCCAAATCGCCCAAAATGCGCTGAAGACCAAAATGGCATAAGCCTCAAGCGGCTGCTTTTTCGATCTCGCATTTCAATTGACCTGGACGGGCGACCAACGAACTGGCGCCCGTTTTTGTTTTTGCAGACCTATGTCCTTTCTCAAAGAAATCGAACCGATCACATCCGCCGCCGCCGCTGATCTCGCCGCAGCGACGGATCTCGCGGCCCTTGAAAAGGCGCGGATTCAATATCTGGGCACGAACGGAGAATTCACCGCCCTGCTCAAGCAGCTCGGGCGTCTTTCAAAAGAGGAGCGTCCCGAAGCGGGAAAAGTCATTAACCGAGCAAAGGCCGATCTCGAGTCGGCCCTCGTCAGCCGGCGCGAGGAACTCGAACTCGCCGCGAGTCTTCCGAAAGAACCGACCGATTTCACACTTCCCGGACGCCGCCGTTCGATCGGGAAACTGCATCCGCTCACACAGGTCACCGAAGAGATTGTCAGGAGTTTTCGAAAAATCGGATTTGCCGTTGCCGACGGCCCTGAGGTGGAGGACGATTACCACTGCTTCGACGCGCTGAATACGCCTCCGGATCATCCGGCTAGGGATTCCCAAGATACGTTCTTTCTGCGGAGCACTGCCGTCCCCTCGAATGCACAGCAATTGACTTGCGGCGCGGATCGGACGGGCAATCCCCTCCTCCTTCGCACGCACACAAGCTCCGTGCAGATTCGTGTCATGGAGAAACAGCCGCCGCCCGTGCGCATCATTGTTCCAGGGCGCGTGTATCGCCGCGACAATGCCGACGCAACGCATAACCCAACGTTCCATCAAGTCGAGGGACTCTACGTGGATCGCAACGTTACCGTTGGCGATCTCAAGGGCACAGTGGAATTCGTTTTCAAGGAATTGATGGGTCCCGAGACAAAGATTCGTTTTCGACCGCACTATTTCAGTTACACGGAACCGAGTTTCGAAATCGATTTCGCCAGTTCTCTCACCCGCAAGATGGGCAAGGACTGGCTCGAAATTGCCGGCTGCGGCATGGTCCATCCGCAAGTCTTTGAGAAAGTCGGCTACGACCCGGAGGTTTGGACCGGCTGGGCGTTTGGTTTCGGAATCGAGCGAATCGCCATGATTCGCTATGGAATAAACGATATCCGTTTGTTCTACGAAAACGATCTGCGATTCCTGGGACAGTTCTAATATGAAAGTAACTCTTAACTGGCTGAAACAGTACGTCGATTTCGATTGGACGCCGGAAGAACTGGCCGAGCGCTTGACGATGCTAGGGCTCGAGGTCGAAGGCGTTGAGAAGCACGGTGGAGAATTTGAAGGCATCATCGTGGCGCAAGTCGTTTCCCGCGATAGGGTCGCCGGTTCCGACAAGCTCTCGGTCTGCCGTGTCCATGACGGGAAAGGCGAACGACAAGTCATCTGTGGAGCGCAGAATTTCAAAGCGGGCGACAAGGTTGCGCTCATTCTGCCGGGGGCTTCGCTACCGGCCAAACCCGGAGAAGCGCCGTTCACAATTAAAGTGCGCAAAGTCATGGGGGTCGAATCCCACGGAATGCTCTGTTCCCCAAAAGAACTTGGTTTAGCGGACGACGCCGACGGAATCTTGATTCTACCCGACGATGCGAAAGTCGGCCAATCGTTCGCCGAACACCTGGGCCGTGCCGGCAGTGACGTCATTTACGATCTTGAAATCACTCCAAACCGGCCGGACCTCAATAGTGTCATCGGCATCGCTCGGGAGATCGCAGCTCTGACCGGAAACTCCTTGAGAATTCCTTCCGTGGATGCGATCGACGAACCTTCCGCTGCTGCTTCAAGCGAATCGAAGAACTCCGGACCAGAATGCCCGGCAACAGAAGAATGGATCGCGATTCAGTTGGATTCTCCCGATTTATGCCCGCGCTACGTCGCACGAATTGTCCAAGGTATAAAAATCGGTCCCAGCCCAAGTTGGATGCGTCAAACTCTCGAAAAAGTGGGGATTCGAAGCATCAGCAACGTGGTGGATGTCACAAACTTCGTGATGCTTGAATGCGGTCAGCCGCTCCACGCCTTCGATTATCATCTCATCAGCGGCGTGAGATCTTCCGAAGCGAACTCCGTTGACAAATCCACCGGCAAACCAACCATCATCGTCCGGAAAGCGTCCCAAGGTGAGAAATTCGTCACGCTCGACAATCGGGAACACACACTGACAGATCAGGAGCTTCTGATCGCGGACAGCTCCAAAGGCATCGCACTCGCCGGGATCATGGGCGGGCAAAACACCGAGATTAACGATGAGACAGTCGATGTCTTGATCGAAACCGCCTGTTTCCATCCGGCAAACATCCGAGCCACCTCAAAGCGGCTTGAACTGAGAACCGAATCGTCGTATCGATTCGAACGGGGAGCGGACATCGGGATCGCGGACTGGGCAAGCCGCCGCTGCGCCGCACTTATCTTGAAAACAGCCGGAGGCCATCTCGCGCCCGGAGTCGTTGATGCTTTCCCGAACCCGCCCAAACCGAAGGAGATTCGCCTCCGTTATGCGAAGTCCAACGATCTTCTCGGAATCACGATTGAACCCGCGGAGCAAAACCGCTTGCTCATAAGCTTGGCTCTCGACGCCGTTTCTTCGAACGCCACGGAGGGTACATTCCGCGTTCCCACCCATCGCGTTGATCTGAAACGGGAGATCGATTTGATCGAGGAGATTTGCCGGCTGTACGGAATCGACAAGATTCCGGGAACAACTCCCCGCGGGGCGATTGGTGAAAACAGTTTCGACACGGTCCACGACCAGTTGGCGGAAGTCCGCCGTATGATGACTGCTTTGGGCCTAAACGAAGCACAAGGACAAACATTGATCTCCGACAACGCCGCGAGACTCGTGTCGGCGGAAGCAGAAACTGTGTTTCTGGCGCATCCCCTGAGCGCAGATATGAACGCGCTCCGACCCAGCCTCATTCCGGGTCTGCTGAATGCTTTCAGCCATAATCTGCATCACAGGAATTCAGACGTTGCCGGGTTCGAAATCGGCAGGATTTTTTCGAAAAACGGAAATACTGTCACCGAAGAACGCCACCTTGCGATTGCCCTCACCGGACTCCGGAAACCTCCATTCTGGACCGGCGATGACCGGACCGGCAAATTTGACATCTTCGATCTAAAAGGTCTGGTCGAAGAATTCTTGGAACAGTTCGGCATTCCGAGAATCGCATGGATTCGGCGTCCCGACCCGACCACACTGTTTGTGGAATCTGCGGCAATTCTCCTCGGCGGCAAACTGCATTTGGGTGAGATCGGCCAGCTTCAACCGGCCCTTGCCAAACTACACGATCTTCGGGATTCCGTTCTGATCGCGCAACTGAACCTGGACGAGGTTCTTGCAAGACGAAACCGCTCTAAAACCTTCAAGCCTATCGCGCCCTACCCCAGTGTCCGCAGGGATGTGGCAATGCTCGTCCCCGAATCCACAACTCACGAATCCGTTGCTTCCGTTGTTCGGCAGTCAAAGGCCGCGAACCTCGAAAAGACGGAGTTGTTCGACGTGTTCAGAGGCAAGAATGTCGAGGCAAGCCAAAAGAGCATGGCTTATGCCTTCACTTACCGGCACTCCGATCGCACACTGACAGACACGGAGGTCAACACGGCGCACGAGAAACTTGTGGCACTGCTCAAACAGAAGCTTGGCGCGGTGGTCAGGGACTGATCCCGCGATTTACGGATTACGTCAACTAATTCCTGTGAAGGTGTTTATTGAGATCCCCCTCTCCCGTCCTACGGACACCCTCTCGCCATCGGATGGGGAGGGAAGGGGTGAGGGGATTTCGTCTCATCTTGAAAGCGAATTGGAATAAGGGCGATACTCCGTAGAGCCCTGATCAATCTTGGGGCGGATGGACACGCGGATGGCTGAAATGGAAACGCCGAGCTCTTCGCCCAGCAATGCGCTTCCATCGCCCTTCACACAAGGAACCCGTAGTGTCAAAACTCTCATGCGGCTTGACGACGGTTGAATTTCAGCCCGCCGTTTTTTGGAAAATCAGAGTCTGGGAAAATTGAATGTGTTGAATTCGCTGTCCACGGAAGCAACAATAACGGCGTGCATCCAAGCGCTTGCATTTTAGCCTGGCTCGCTTTGCCCTTGCTGGCGCAGGACTTTGTGCCGCAACGACCCGAGTTCGAGGCCATCGCTGACCAGCTCATCCGCAGCCACAATCCTTATCTGGGCACCGCTCAGGTCGGGGACCTGAAGGCCAGGCTCGCCACGGACCTGTCTGATTCTGAACGAGCCAAGACCCTCGCCATGTTTGCCCTGGAGCTAATCCGAGTCGGCAGGAACGAAGAGGCGGCTTTGCGCATCGACGAGGCCCTCGCTCTTGCCAAGCAGATCGGCCCCGTCGCCCCAGAGCTCCACGGCCTTCGCGCCCGCGTTTACCTGCGACTTGCCGAGGTTGAGAACTGCATCGAAAATCACAATTCGGATTGCTGCATCTTCCCACTTGCCGGTGGCGGAATTCACTCCAAACGCGAACCCGCCATCCAGGCAAAGAAAAGTCTTCTGGATTACCTCAGTCTTCGGCGCACCTTCCACGGTGCCTGGCTCCTTAACCTTACTGCCATGGCGCTCGGAGAATATCCCGAAGGTCTCCCCGCTTCGCTGCGAATTCCACTAGGCAGATTCAACTCCGATCACAAGGTCGGGCGTTTTAGAGATATTGCTCCGGAGCTTGGTCTCGACGAACTTTCCCTCTGCGGCGGGACTATTGTCGAGGACTTCGACAACGACGGCCTCCTCGACATCGTCACTTCCAGTTACGATCCCATGACACCGCTCGCGTTTCACCGTAACGCGGGCGATGGCACGTTCGAAAACCGCTCGAAGATTTCCCGCCTCGACGATCAGCGTGGCGGCCTCAACCTGATCGCCGCGGACTACGACAATGACGGAGACGCGGACATTCTCGTCCTTCGAGGCGCATGGCTTTTCGACGATGGCCGTATCCGAAATTCCCTCCTCCGAAACAACGGAAACGGCACATTCACGGATGTCACTCGCGCCGCCGGCCTGGCCGATCCCGCGATGCCCACGCAGAGCGCAGCCTGGCTCGATTACGACAACGACGGCGACCTTGATCTCTACGTCGGCAACGAGTCTCGCAAAAAGGAATCAGAGGCCGGTGACTACCCTTCTCAATTATTCCGCAACAACGGCGACAGCACCTTCACCGACGTAGCCAAACAAGCGGGTGTCACGAACGACCGTTATTGCAAGGGCGTCGCTGCTGGCGATTTTGACAATGACGGCGACATGGACCTTTATCTTTCCAACCTCGGTCCCAATCGCCTCTATCGCAACGAGGGCAACGGCCAATTCACAGATGTCGCCCCGGAACTGGGACTTATCGAACCCGCAAAGCGATCCTTCGCGCCTTGGTTCTTTGATGCCGACAACGACGGTTGGCTCGACATTTTCGTCTCCGCGTACGACGCCAAGCTCGATGACATTGCATCCGAAGCCCTCGGCATGCCACACGAAGCGTCCTTTCCACGCCTTTACCACAACAACGGCGAAAGCGCCTTCACCGACATTGCCGCCCGGATGAACCTCCAGCACCCATACCTGCCTATGGGCGCCAACTTTGGCGACATTGACCACGACGGCTGGCTCGATATTTATTTGGGTACTGGCGACCCGAGCTTCGATAGCCTTATGCCCAACGTAATGCTCAGAAACGATCACGGCGAAGTCTTCCAGGACGTTACAGTCTCAGCGGGACTCGGGCATCTTCAGAAAGGCCACGGCATCGCCTTCGCCGACCTCGACAACGACGGGGACCAGGACATATTTCACCAGCTCGGAGGCTTTTATCCGGGCGACAAATTCAAGAATGCCCTATTCGAAAACCCTGGCCGTGGCAGCCGTTTCGTTTACGTCAAATTGGTTGGCACGAAGACGAACCGCTCCGGGTTTGGTGCGCGCCTCGCGTTGGTCGTTCAAACACCCGGCGGCGAGCGCACCATCCACCGCGCTGTCGGCTCGGTAAGCAGCTTCGGCGGCTCACCGATTCGCCAGGAGATTGGGCTCGGAGACGCTACGGCTATTCAATCGATGAAAGTTTTCTGGCCCGTCTCCAACACGACTCAGACTTTCAACAACCTCCCGCTCGACACATACGTCCGCATCACCGAAGGAGCTGAAGGGATTGAAAGGCTTTCTTTGAAAAAGTTCGCATTCAAGACTGCACGATAGCCGTCGCGGGCGGCACGTAGATCGGTGTCAGTTGTTGAGAATTCTCACGGAGCCGCTTCCATCAGTAATAACCCCTCGATTGCGGGATATCCCGTATCGTTGTTCCACGGCTCATGACACGGTTTGCCATCCTGGTAAAGCTGGAGATTACGATTCAGCCACGGAAGATCCGCCGCATATCCTTGTTCCGCGGCATGACGAATCGCCCATTGTTGAACTTCAGCGGCTTTCGCGAAATCACCCGTAGCCGCGTATGCCATGGCGAGGGAAACGGCGGCCGGCACGGATTTCATCTGGTCAAAAACCGGAAGCGACAATGCGAGCGCCCTTTCCCCATCGTTCCGAGTTGAATCGGGATAAGCCGACAAAAACTGAGCTAAATTCAGTTTAACCTGAACCGATCCCGGGAACAGTTCACGACAACGCCGCAACGACTCCATGGCTTCGGAATACCGTCCCAGCCGCGTCATCATAACCGCCACACCTATCCGGGCGCCAGCGTCGGCATCCTTGAGGTTTACGGCTTTTTCGAACATGGCCAAAGCCTCCTTGTGATTTCCGTGCCAGCTAAGCGCCGCACCCATCCAATAAGCATGTATCCCCTGATCCGGCTCCAACTCTTGAGCCCGCCGAAAAGCTCCCATCGCCTCGTCGAACTTCCCTCGTTTGAACAGTACCACCCCGAGAAGATCCTGAAAGGAAGCGTTGTCCGGTTCCTCATCGAGGATTTGCCCGGCCCAAGTCTCGGCTTCTTCCAATCGATTCAAACTCAGATAGGCGCTGGCCAGATTCGCCTTGGCTGAAGTGAATCGTGGATTCAGTTCGATTGCCCGTTTGAATAGATCGACTGAGAGTTGAATATCTCCCTGTTGCCGGGCACCCAATGCCCTGCTATGCACCGCCGCGGCACTTCGATTCAACGGCGCCACATCTCGCGAGATAATGGGATCAAAAAACACGAACGGGGTCGTTCGGTTGTTATCCAATCCCGGCAAAACCGACGCCGCTTTTTCCGCAAGCCCGGCTCTGCGATATTCCCGAGCGAGCAGCACCTTTCCGACCGAGGCACGCGGCTGAAGCTCGACCGCGCGTTCGAGACATTCAATCGCCGCGATGGAATTGCCTTCGATGGAATACACCAACCCCATTCCATGCCATGCATAAGCGCACTGAGGATCCAGCTCCACAGCCTCCTTGAATGTTTTCATGGCTTCGGGGAGTTTCTCCTGTTTCAGGCTTGCGTCGCCGATCAAACAGTTCATGGCCACCGTGACCGAAGGGGGCGTGTCATCCAAGCCCTGAGCGATCCGCTTGGCCTCTGCCAGATACCGGAGCGCCTGATCGAAAAGACCCTGATTGTGATAGATCCAGCCAATGGCATACTGGCACGGGTAGATGCCGGGCTGGATTCGATCCAGGTTCAGGTAACAGGCCAAGGCAGCCTCGTTAAACTGATACGTGTGATAAACCCTCGCCAGCCGCGCGTAGGCTTGAGCGCGGTGACCGGCCGAAGGAGCAGGGTTCGAACGAATGACAGCATCAAATCGTTGTCTTTCGTCCTGAAGGTGAGACTGAACGATCGGGCCTGAATTATCCAGGGAAGGGTGAGGAATGGAAAGAGGATCAAATGCTTCCTGAGCCGGTGTTTGCTCAACGCACAGGCATGGGAAAAGAAGCGCGATGCCGCTCAAAAAGATCGGGCGCATCCAGTTCATCACTTGATTGTACCGTCGCCGGGAGAGTGAGGCTCCCGCCGAACCCTGAACTCCACAGAACAATGGGTTCGACAGCAGTCCCTCCCCCCCGTAGAAGACGAAGAACGCGCGGTGCTTCAGCATTTTGATTCGAAACAGTGTCCCCAGAAAGGCGGCAGATTCATTGAAATTGCGCATTTAGAACTTTCATACACGCGGCTCGACTCAAAACAAACAGGAATCCAAAACACGTTTCAAGTCCACTTCGAGCGAATCGCGGTCGCCAGGCGCATCGAATGAGGGCAGGCCCACTCTCCGCGGTTCCGCTTGGTAGGACTCGCCGACTCTCGCTTCTCTCAGTGGGGCGACACTCCGTGGAGCCCTGATTTCTCATGTGGGACCGCTATCTTGCAATGCGGAGCTGTGGAAACGCCGGATTGCACGGATGTCTCGGTGTTCCCATTGTGCCTACTCGTTCGGATTTTTCGCCGCAAGGTTGAACAGGGCTCCACGGAGTGTCGCCCCACCGGACCGAAAGGGGCTGAAACTCGAATCCTACCATGTGCATTTATCCTCACTAGTTCACCAGAATCCTCAGGAACTTGTCCTCATAGCCACGCATCGAATGAATGTTGAACGCGCGGACGACTTGCGTTGAACTAATTAATTCGCGCAATGCTGATTCTATCGAATTTGTCATTGCAAGCGCTATTGGGATTAGCATAGATATATGACAAATCTGCCACAGCAAGCACACGCATCTTTGCGGTCGCCATTGACGGCTCTTTCATGGGTTGGTCTTCGGGGCTTTTCAGGGCGTGCTTCCGGCAATGAACCAAACAACGCACTGAAACGGATTCCAGGCACGTTCGGGAATAAACCTAGCTTGCCTCGAATCGTATTCGAAGAAACTAAAACCAAACTATGAAAAGCAACTGTTCTCAAAAACTCGCCGCTCTAGTTCTTGCCTTCGGATTTGGGGTGAGTTCCGCTCACGCCGCGGCTCCTGCCACCGCGCAGGGGCTCATCACAGGCAAGGAGTTTTCCAATATCACAGGCACAGCCATCGCCAACCTGACGGGCAATCCAAAGTTTCCGGACAATCCGGACAACATTTTTTTCTATCCCTATTTTGAGTGGGCAGCCACCGGTGACCTCTTCACGGCGCCTGGCAATTATTCCAACAATTACGGCGGGCAAATCGTCGGTTATTTCTATCCCCCGAGCACAGGCGATTACGCCTTCTTCCTGGCGGCGGATGACAACGCGGTTCTTTATCTCAGCCCAGACTCGAATCCGGGAAACAAAAAGCTGATCGCCCAGGAGACCGTTTGGAGCAACCCCCGCCAGTACGAAGCTTCAGGAGGCAACAGCGTTATCCCATCAAAAGATTCGTCGCAGTTTGTCGCGACGGAATGGGCGACGAAGGACCCGGTTTTTGGCGGCGCCAAAATTACGCTCCAAAGGGGGCAGCCCTATTACATCGAGGCCTTGTTCAAGGAAGGCGGCGGCGGCGATAATCTCTCTGTGGCAGTGCTGGATCCCGGGTTTGCGATAGATCTCACATTGCCGATACCCGGAGCGTACCTTTCCTCCGACAGAAACGCCGGCCCGGTCACCTTTTCCGCTCAACCACAGAGCCAGACCGTGGACGAACGAGGACCGGTGATGTTCCGCGTGCTGCCAGATGGCACGCCTCCATACACATACCAATGGCGAAAGAACGGGACAGATATTTCCGGTGCCACAAGTCTCAACTATACAATTAGCAGTGCCGCTGTGGCAGACAACAACGCCAGTTACTCTGTGGTGGTCACTGGCGGCCAGGGGAACGCGACTAGCCAGAACGCGGTGTTAACGGTGAAACCGGACACGGTCCCACCCACAATTGCCGCCACGAAAGGAAGTCCGAATCTGACCGAAGTTACCTTGTCTTTTTCGGAAAGCGTCGAGGCAGCTTCGGCGAACACGGCCGCCAACTATAAGATTAGCTCGGCAAGCGGAAGCCTGAATGTGACCGCCGCTTCGTTGTCCGCAAGTGGAACCTCCGTCACATTGACGACGGCGAACCAAACGCTGGGCACCAAATACACGATTTTGACCAGCAACATCAAGGATGCGGCGGCAACCCCCAACACAATCGCGGCAAACAGCAAATCCGTTTTATTCCCAACGGGCAAACTGGTCGAGACCAATGGGTTTATCGTTTTCGAAGCGGAGAACTATGACCGCAATTTGGACGGTCTTTGGTCAAGGGATACGGAGCGCGGAAATCCATCGGGAGGCGCTTCGATGGTCAACTACAACGGCGCGGGGGGCAGCGAAAGCGCCACCCAACTCGAATACGACATCGATTTCAAGCAAGCGGCGACCTACATCATTTGGTATCGCGCCAGCGGGAACGACGGCGGCGATGATTCGGCCTGGTTTCACCTTGACGGAGAGCGCCCGCTGGAACGTGGGAACGCGAACGACGCGGCGATGACCGGATTCAGTGGCGCCCTCGATTTTGTCTGGAGAGCCGATTCATTCGGCGGCGCCGATCCCATGAGCGTGGACATTGATATCGCCGGACCTCGCGTCGTCGGCCTAGCGCGCCGCGAAGACGGTTCGTTCTTCGACAAATTCATCCTGACCACGGACACGGCCTTTACGCCGACCGGACTCGGTCTGCCCGAGACTCGTGAGGGCGCTCCCGGCCTTCCGACCGCGACGCTTACGGGGCCAGCCGATGGTTCCAAGTACGGCACAGGGAGCACGGTCACTCTCTCCGCCACGGCGGCTGGAGCTTCGGGTTTGGACATTGCCCGAATCCAATACTCTGCCAACGGAAATGCGATCGGCGAGGCCACGGTGAGTCCGTTCAGCTTCAATTGGAGCAACGTTCCAAGCGGAATCCATGCGATCCGGGCCACTGCTTTTGACGAGATTGGGCAGAGTGTGACAACGGCGAACTCCGCGGTCATCACGGTCGGAACCCCGCCGCCGCAGGCGCTGTTCGTTGTTGGAAGCGATACACTCAACGCCTCGGATGCCGGCGTCAAAGCGCGCATGGAATCACTAGGCTGGCAGGTCGTGCCAAAGTTGGCCATCGCTTCCCAAACCAGCGACGCGGACGGAAAGCAAATAATCATTACCTCTTCGACTGTCGGGTCGGGCGATGTGGGAAACAAGTTCCGCGATGTAGCGGTCCCGGTTCTTAATTGGGAAGCAGCTCTCCAGGACAATTACCTGATGACGCTCGATCAAGACACGGTGACTCGAGGCGGCACGGCCGGCGCCACCGAGACTCAAGTCAACATTGTCAAAGCAGGTGATCCACTTGCGGCCGGACTTTCCGCCGGACTGAAAACGGTGTCCGCGGGTGCGGACTATACCTGGGGTGTACCCGCAGCCAGCGCGACTATTGTGGCGACCCTCGCGGCGAATGCCGATCAAGCCGCCATCTACGCTTACGAGAAAGGAGCAACTCTAATCGATGGCACGACGAAGGCTCCCGCGCGGCGAGTTCATTTCCTCATGACTGACAATGCCTTCGCTGCATTAAACGCGGACGGCCTCAAACTATTCGATGCTGCGGTTGTGTGGGCTTCAGGAATCGAACCTAAGATTCCCGGGGCGGGAGTCTATTCAATAGGCTTAAATTTCGGCGCCGATGAGCCGAACGGCGCCGGCACGGCCACACTCAGCGCAACGGACAAGGCGGGAGCTCCTGGCGTTGCCCAGAGCAATTGGAATAATCTGACCACTCTGAGCGGCTCGGAAACCGGGACGATCGTCGCGAACGCTGGCGGCAGTTCCGCCGCAACGAGCGTGCAGGTGGATTGGACATCGAACAACACTTGGTCCTCGACGGGCCGTGGGGAAGAGAACAACCAATTCACCGGGCCAGACCTCGCGCTCATGACCGGTTATTTGGATACGGGCAACGCGACCACCACGAGCGTCACGATCTCGGGGCTTCCGTCCGACTTAACCGGCGGCGGATATGACGTGTACGTTTACGCGTTGGGCGGAGTAGCAGGCGGACGCGCGGGCGGCTACAGAATTCTCGACGCCGGGACGAAAGCCGTTCTGAAAGACTATGTTCGCGGAACGTCAAGCGACAATCCAACGGATTACGTCCAAGTTCCGGCAAGCGTTGCGGGCGGAGGCCCCGGCTTAGGCAATTACCTGCTCTTCACCGGACTCAGCGCGTCAAGCATTATCATCGAAGCAACGACCGAGAGCGGACAGGCCGGGGGCGGCACTCCGCGGGCGCCGATCAACGCCATCCAACTGGTGTCGCCGACGAGCGCTCCACCGAGCACCGGAGGCGGCGCGATCAGCGCGGCGCGCACCGCAACCGGATTGCGGCTGACATTCCAAGGAACCCTCCAGTCGGCGGACACCGTCGCGGGGCCTTACACCGATGTGACAGGAGCGGCGAGCCCGCTTGATGTGGTTCCGTCGGGATCCGCCAAGTTCTATCGAGCGAAGAACTAATCTGGCTGATCGACTCGCAGCCGAATAACGCGGAGACCGGGCGTGAGCCCGGTCTCTTTTTTTGATTGCGACAAGCCCACGCGCGAGGTGTCGGATTCATGACCCAAAAATGGCAGTCGCCCGCGGAAGACGGATAATAAGCATAGGTCAAACCTCTAACAAATCGGACACGAATCAGGGGCATGAACCGGGACAATATTGGACCGCGGCCATCCTGGCCGC
>JAQBVM010000080.1 GCA_027623095.1 Verrucomicrobiota bacterium | reverse complement strand
AAAAATCTCGAGCATGCGCGTCACCGGCGGCCAGCCGGCAAGAATCAGGAAAAGGCAGATCACCACGGAAAGGATAAAACTGATAACCTGATTTCTCGTGATAGCGGAAGTCATGCAACTGATCGCGAGATAACTTCCCGCCAACATCAGGCTTCCAATATATCCACAAAAGATGACGCCGTTATCGGGTGTTCCCAGATAGTTCGCTGTAATTACCACCGGAACTGTCAGCGCGAGCGCGAGCGCCAGAAACAGCCAGGAAGCCACGAATTTGCCGACAATTGCCTGCCAAGTGGTAATAGGCATCGTCAGGAGCAACTCCATGGTTCCCGAGCGCCATTCCTCGGACCACAGGCGCATCCCGGCCGCCGGAACGAGAAAGAGGTAGAGCCATGGATGCCATACGAAGAAGGGCATCGTGAGGGAAGCCTCGCCGCGCTCGAAAAAACCGCCCACCATAAATGTGAAAAAACCAACAAGAAGCAGAAAGATAACGATAAACACGTACGCGACGGGAGACGCGAAGTAACCACCTAATTCCCGTTTCGCTATCGTCTTGATATTTGCCACTGCGCTATTCATGAACGTTCCTCCCGAGTCGTGTCTGGCAAAGTGATGCTCCGGAACACTTCGTCCAGCCGCCCTTCCTCCGTGTGCAACTCTTCAATTTTCCAGTTTTCTTTAAGTGCCGTTTCCGCGATGCTGCGAGCCAGTTCGCCGTTACGGTTCCCTGGCTTGGGAAAAACCCGCGCCGAAACCGCGGCCCCTTCCTCGTTAAGTACGATCGTCTTGCGGGCACCGGGAAGTTCCGAAAGTTTTTGCTTAACAAGTGCGGCAGAAGCTCCCCCAAAACGGACCAAGACAGCGCCTGCAATGTCGGATCGCTGTTTCAATTCCGCGGGCGTGCCGTTCGCGACGATTTGTCCGCGATCAATGATTATGGCGCGGGTGCATGCGGCTTCCACTTCCTCTAAAATGTGTGTAGAGAACACGATCGCTTTCTTTTCACCCATCGTGCGGATCAATGTGCGAACTTCGTACTTCTGGTTCGGATCGAGACCATCCGTCGGTTCGTCCAAAATCAGCACGTCCGGGTCGTGAATTAGCGACTGCGCGAAACAGGTTCGGTGCCGGTAGCCCTTCGAGAGAGTATCCACGCTCTGGTGCAATACCGTGGTGAGAAAACACATTTCAGCAGCTCGATCCACGGCCTTGTTTTTCTCCACGCCTCGAAGGCCCCGCAATTCGGCTGTAAAATGCAGAAACCCGCGGACCGTCATGTCCGTGTAGGCGGGAGCGTTCTCCGGCAGGTATCCGATGAGTTTTTTGGCTTCAATTGGGTTCTCCGCGATGTCGAAACCGCCAACCGTTACGGTTCCCGAATTGGCGGGTATGAATCCCGTGATCATTCGCATCGAAGTGGATTTTCCCGCGCCGTTGGGCCCCAGAAAACCAAGCACTTCACCTCTTTCGACTGAGAACGAAATGTTATTGACGGCCATCTTTGGCCCGAACGATTTGGTCAAATTCTGGACTTTAATCATTGTGATTTACTTGGATCGTTTTACCAAATCGGGCCGCAGAACGAGAACAAATCGAGCGCGGCCCGGGAAACTTCCGGTTGCTATCACTGCCTAATTTCTTTATTCGGATAAAACTTATTACACTATCTGTCAAGTAGGTCGGATGGCGAAAAATTCCGCCGTGCTTCCCGAAATTCATCATTGATCCGGTCAGTGTTGATCGACGTCGTAAACCCGTCGGCTATTCGATATTAACTGTAAGAGGTTTGGCAACGCACTACTGCTTTGGAACAGGTTGCGTGATTTTTTGGCATTTCCGCGAGTAGCACTCGGGGAGCAGTACCGCTACAAATGGAAGATTCCGATACCGTTCCGCGTAGTCGAGGCCATAGCCCACGACGAAAAGATCCGGGATGTCGAATCCCACATAATCCGCGCGAACTGGAACTTGCCGGCATCTCGGTTTGTTTAGCAAAACGCAGGACTTGATCGTCGCCGGCTTGAGTTTTCGGAGCATCGCTCCGACACGTTTCAGCGTTCTGCCAGAATCCAGAATATCGTCCACGAGGAGGACATCGCGGCCTTTGACGTCGAGGCGAATTTCCTTCGTAATGATTAGTTTTTCCGACGTGGTGCGGCCTCTGTAGCTAGATACGCCGAAGAAATCGATGTGCATCGGGAGATTTATTGCTCGGATCAAATCGGCGAGGAAAAGGACCGTTCCGTTCAACAGCGCGACGATGACCAAATCGCTTCTCGAGAAATCCCGTTCGATTTCTTTGGCCAGTTCCTTAACTCTTTGCCGAAGCTGAGATTCCGTGACGAGGATTCGGGCGATTTCACTTCGCAACCGGCTTGGCACAGGCGGTCCGGCTGATCGATGGGTTTTTGTCATCGCGAACCGCAATCAAATGTGTTTCGAATCCTCAACGTCTTTCTTAACGTAGCCGCTCTCCTGACGCTGGAAATTGACCGCGTTTTTCTTCACGTAAGCTTGGAAAACGTCATCCGCGCTCATTCCCAAGACCTGGGCTGCGCTGATCAGAAAATGAAACAGGTCCACCACTTCCACCCGGGCGTTTTGGATGTCGAACTTCTGGTATTTTGCCCACCATTTCCAGGGAACGCTATCGGTCAGTTCCGCGATTTCCTGGGTCATCGCGCGGCAATAGTTCAGCAGCCATTGCACTTGCTCAGTTTCAGTCATGGTGTCCATTTGAACTCCGATGCGTTCATTCAAACTTTTTTGCATTCTGAATAACTCGCGGAGTTGGTCGGGCGTTTCCATGAGCGCAACAAGTATCAGCCGAGAGGGAAACTTCAAACTTTTACTTTTCGCCGTTGAACTTTGGATGCGGGCCTCTATAAATCGGTCATGTTTAAAATGAGCCTGTTGCCCACTCTGATCGAGAACGGTGGGTTGGTGATGTGGCTTTTGTTGGGTGTGAGTTCCGTTGCTTTGGCTGTGTTTACTGAGCGGCTTCTTCACTATCACCGGGCTCAGATCAATTCGGCTGAGTTTCTCAACGGAATGCGAATCGTGCTCAAGCGGGAGAACGTCGTTGAGGCCCTGTCCATCTGCGACGCGACGGCGGGCCCGGTTCCCAGATTGGTGAAAACTGCGATCTTGAATCACGAAAGAGGCCGCGAGGGGGTGCGAGAAGCGCTTGAGGAAGCCGGGCTTCTCGAGGTTCCGCGTTTGGAAGAGAAACTGAATCTCTTGGCGACGATTGCCCAAATTGCACCATTGATAGGTCTTTTTGGGACCGTCCTCGGGTTCATTGACATGTTTGCGGAAATTGAAAGTCAGGGACTGAACGCATCGAAAGCAGTGCTCGCGGGAGGTATTTGGAAAGCGTTGATTTGCACTGCCTTTGGTCTCGCGATCGCAATTCCGAGTTATGCTGGATACAACTATCTGGTGAGCCGCGTTAACAGCATTGTTCTGGATATGGAAAAGGCATCCACGGAGATTCTAAATATTGTGACCAACCGGCATTTGCCCAAACCATAGTGAAACTTCCTCGTAACGTTAGAATCTTCCGCGGTCAATTGGACGCTGCTCCGTTTGCCAGCGTTCTCTTCCTAATGATCATATTCATGACGCTCAGCTCGAAGCTTTTATTTGTTCCAGGAGTGAAGATTCAACTCCCGGCAGCGGGTCGCGCAAATTCTGGTTTCAGAGACGCTTCCGTCCCGGTCGCCGTGGATTCGGCCAACCAATTGCACTACGAAAGCCAGGCTATCACGAAAGCGGAATTGACGAACGAGCTCCGAAAGGCGGTCCTCCGCGCGCGGGAACCGTTGACGCTGGAGATTCAGGCTGATCGCGCCGCATCGATGGATACTGCCTTCTGGCTCATGAGTGTGGCGGGAGAGCTCGGGTTCAAGGATGCGCTCCTGGTGAGCACAAGCCAGCCGTTGCCTCCGGTCGTGAATGGCGTCACACCGTGACCAAGGTTCATTCAGTTGAAATAGAACCGTGGTCCCGGCAAAGATGGGTTTGGACGGTGGGAAGTCTGTTCATGTTCCAGATAGCACTGGTTTACTTCCTTTCTGCGTACGAAATTCCGACACGGGAATGGCCGAGACGCCAATTCGACGTTCGTGTCGCTCCCGAAAGCGCCGACCGCAGCAACCCCAGGGAGTTGCTATTGTTTAGCGATCCGACGCTATTTGCGTTGGTGCATCCAAAGAATTTCTCCGGGTCCGCTTGGCTTCGGGCGCCTGAATTTCCCTACGAACCTACAAACCGGATTCAGCCTCCAGCCCTCCTGTCGCCCAGAGCCGCCGATTTTGGCGCCGAGTTTTCGGAGTACGTCACATCGGCTTTTCCGCGGTTTTTGGAAAAACCCGAAAGGCCGAGTCCGCAAGTGTTCGCGGCCGAATTGCCGGCACCTCTCGCCTTCAATCGCGCCGATTTAAGGATTGAAGGTGATTTAAAGGATCGGCGTCTCGTGTTCAGCCCGCCATTGCCGGCCCCAGAACGCGGCGCGCTTTTGAGAAACTGTCTGGTTGGAGTTTTGGTTGATGCTAGGGGTGAAACTTTTTCGCCCGTCCTGAAAGTGTCAAGTGGCTCAAGCGCTGTTGATCAGAGTGCGCTTGAATTCGCGGCATCCGCCCGCTTCTCGCCAATTTCGAAGAATGAACCGGAACTGCCGGGGGACGATGCGTCGTTCACCTATGGCACCCTTGTATTTCAGTGGTTTGCGAACCGACCCCAGAGATCCCAGGTGGTTCCCGATCGTTGAGCGCGATGGAGAATCAACTCATTTTGGCAGGTTATGTCCTTTGTTTGCTTGCGGCCCTTTCCGGGGTCGCCATATATTACGAATTTCGCCGGAAGCGGTTCGAGCCTACTCCCAGCGAGGACCACATTTTTCGTTGTGAAAAGTGCGGATTTGTTTATACCGACGATCCCGATGTGGATCGTTCCCGTTGTCCTCACTGCGGGATATTAAATGAGATGATTAAGTTTTAGAGCGCCTTGCGAAGGCGGCTAAAGAACTTTTGCCAGCTCTGCTGTGACGGCAGGGTTGTACCAGAAACGGAACATTGGATTGTTATTATGGGAATGTGGATTGGCCGAAACCGGAAGGCCCGTGTGACTTACGGGTTCGATGAAATCGCCCTTGTGCCGGGCGAAGTGACGATCAACCCAAATGAGGTGGATACGAGCTTCGTGATTCCTCGCAAGGATGGCAGCTTCATTACGTTGAAGATTCCCATCATCGCCAGTGCGATGGACGGAGTCACCGACGTGCCATTTTGCATCGAAATGAGCCGGCTGGGTGGATTGGGAGTGATCAATCTGGAGGGTGTTCAGACTCGGTACGAGCATCCCGAAGAGATACTAAAAACGATCGTTAAGGCCGGAAAAGAAGAGGTAACCACTCTTATACAGAAAATCTATTTGGAGCCGATCAAAGAGGAGTTAATCAGCCGCCGAATTCTGGAACTCAAGCGGGCCGGGGCCTTGGCGGCTGTCAGTTCGATTCCACAACGGGCCGAACGGTTCTCATCGATCGCCCAGGAGGCGGGGGCTGATTTGTTCGTCGTTCAATCCACCGTGTCCACCGTTCGGCATATTTCCAAAGAATATCGGTCGCTGGACTTGGCGGCGCTCACGAACAACTTGAAGATTCCCGTGCTCATCGGAAATGCGGTTACCTACAGCGTGACTCTGGAATTGATGCAATGCGGCGTTGCGGCGGTCTTGATCGGAGTGGGACCGGGCGCGGCATGCACCAGCCGTGGAGTGCTTGGACTGGGTGTGCCCCAGGTCACCGCGACGGTGGACTGCGCTGCGGCGCGCGATCTGCACCACAAGAAAACTGGAAAGTTCGTGCCGATTATCACGGATGGCGGGATGAGCCGTGGAGGCGACGTCTGCAAAGCGCTTGCGTGTGGCTCAGACGGGGTAATGGTCGGAAGCGCATTCGCTCGCGCGAAAGAAGCTCCCGGGCATGGAAACCACTGGGGAATGGCAACTCCCCACGCAAATCTTCCTCGAGGAACACGAATCAAGGTGGGAGTGACCGGCACCCTTCAGCAGATTCTCTTTGGTCCGGCTTCCGTCGATGACGGTTCTCAAAATCTGGTGGGTGCCATCACGACGTGCATGGGCAATGTTGGAGCGGCAAATATTCGGCAATTTCAAGAAACAGAAATCATTATTGCTCCAAGCATTCGGACGGAGGGAAAACTGTTTCAGACTGTCCAGAGCGTTGGAATGGGAACGCAGTAAATTTCATAAACCTGTGACCGCGACGCATGGCTCCGGAGATTTACTTGGGCGAAATCGCATTGCTCCTCAACCGTCTTCGAATCACAAGTGTCCGAGCCGTGTGCGCTCTGAATCAGGACAGCAATAGCTCAACATAATGCTGCCTTTCCCCGCGCCGTCGTCGCGCTGCGTAGGCCGAAGGAACGCGGAAAAAGGGGTCACCCATAGCATGGTTCGTTAAAGAGGGTTGACGACAGCATCAGCAAAGTCGTACAAATCGTCCCATGCCAAGGAGGCTGCGGGTTGAATATTCTGGGGCTATCTATCACGTGATGAGTCGTGGCGATCGACGCGAGGACATTTTCCTTGATGATGTGGATTGGCAGGATTTCATCAGGACATTGGCCGAGGCGTGCCGGAAAACGGGCTGGCAGGTTCACGCCTACTGCCTGATGAGCAACCACTATCACTTGGTCTTGGAGACTCCCGATGCAAATCTGGTCGCGGGTATGGCGTGGCTGCAAAGCAGCTATACCATTCGGCTCAACCACGGCACAAGCTCTTTGGCCATGTATTCAGCGGCAGATATAAGGCACAATTGGTGGAGGGAAGCGGCAACGGATATCTGCGCACGGTTTGCGACTACGTGCATCTGAACCCGGTGCGCGCAGGCTTGCTCTCCGCTAAGGAGCGATTGCTGGCGTATCCTTGGAGCAGTTTGGGTTGGTATTTGGCCGCGCCGCAGCATCGGCCTGAGTGGATCCGGGTGGACCGGCTGCTGGGTGAGCACGGTTTGGAGGAGGATACGGCGTCGGTTCGGGAGGAATTCGAGCGGCGAATGGAAGCTCGGCGGATGGAGGAAGCCGACGAAGAATCGCTCAAAGCTTTGCGCCGAGGCTGGTGTTTGGGTGGGCTGGATTTCCGAAAGCGGATGCTTGAAGAGATGGAGGGGAGTCTCGGAGAACATCATTCCGGAGAGCTGCGTCGAGAGACCGCCGAAGCCAGAGCTGAGCGAATTATCGCGGAGGAATTGGGTCGTCTGGGGTGGACCGAGAGCGATTTGGCAAGCCGGCGCAAGAGCGATCCGAGGAAGCTGGCAATTGGAGAGCGGCTGCGCAAGGAGACGACGCTCTCGATCAAAGGGATCGCCACACGCCTGCAGTTAGGAACCTCCAAAAGTGCAAACGCCCGGCTGCACCAGTGGATGGGAAAGACGGAGCGATCGCGATCGCCAAAGGTTCAATTCTAAAACGATTAAAAACGAACCATGCTATGGGTGACCCCTCTTCCCGGTCAAAGATCTTCAAGGGGCAATCCTTAGAAAACGAGGATATACCGGTTAGCCAGTCTGCATCAACTTGCACCGTTCTTGACGAAGGGGTTGCGGCTAAACCATTCCACCTCCGGCGGAAGCCCCCCAGACGTAACCGAGGCGTCGTCATCGTGCAGCACAGGGAAGGTCCCTTTTGTCCAATCGCGGTGGACGTCGTGTGCGTCGCCAGTCCCTCATTTTTATCTTTAAAGTCGCTGACATTCCGTGGAGCATCAATCGCCTTTCCCATTGTCCATAGTCGCCAAGGGGTTTAAGAACAGATGCCAAAAGAATCAAAACGGATGCCATTGATGCAACCAATTCCAGTTGTCAGTCTTTTTTGTGGACCCGGCGGAATGGATTTAGGGTTCCGTCAGGAAAACTTTAGGACTATTTTGGCAATTGATGACATTCAGGCAGCAGTTAACACATATAATTGGAACACGCCGGATGTCGCTGTTAAAGAGGACATCCAAATCATATCTTCGAACCGGATAGTCGAGATGGTGAAGAAGGCATCCACTAATTTCACGCCTCGAGGTGTAATCGGCGGCCCCCCCTGTCAGAGTTTTTCCACTGGAAATGTCAACAAAAAGAAACGCGACCCGCGTGACAAACTAGGACAGGAATACGCCCGCATTCTCAAAGCGTTGAATGACGAATTTGAACTCGATTTCTTTGTTTTTGAAAATGTGTTGGGATTAAAGGCGTCTCGCCATAAACGGCGCAAGGGCATGATTTTTCGTGCGCTAGAAAAGGCAGGTTTCAATTTGTCCGAGCACGTGTTGGATGCCTCAGACTTTGGGGTGCCTCAAAAGCGGCGGAGATTGTTCATTGTCGGGATCAATCTGAAAAAATTCCCTCTCCTCAGATTCACCGCCCCCGCAGCGACCGTCAAAACACCGCTGACCGTTCGAGACACTCTGGGCCAGCTTCCTGCGCCCACGTTTTTCAGGCGAGACTTGACCAGCAAGGATATTTCCCACCATCCCAATCATTGGGCGATGAATCCAAAGTCGGCAAAATTTTCCACAGGTGAAGGGTTCAACGGAAGATCGTTCAGAAAACTCGATTGGGATAAGCCCAGTTGGACGGTGGCTTACGGCAATCGTGAGGTCCATGTGCATCCCACCGGCACGCGTCGGCTAAGTGTGTTTGAGGCCATGCTGCTTCAAGGCTTTCCAAAAACCTACGAGTTGCGCGGAACATTGAGCGAGCAAATCACCCAAATCTCGGATGCAGTTCCGCCGCCACTGGCAGCAGCCGTGGCAAGAGCCATTATGAATACCATTTACGCCCAGCCAGCGACCCAAGAACGGCGCGAGTGATGGAAACTCCTATTATAATCATATTAGGCGTCACGCTGCTGGCCTTCCTCACTTGGTTCTTCTGGCGGCAAAACACGCCGCTCAAAAAAGCGGAGCTTCCTCAGTCCCTGCCGCCAACACAAACCACCGAGGTGGAACCAATCAACGCCGCGCCGTCCGAGATTGCACCCGAGACAGCACATCCGGTGTTGCCAGCCCCGCAAACGCTGCAGGCTCGCGAAGCACATCAGGCACCAGAGCAGATTCAGCCAGCGGCATTGGGAGCACCAACGGCAGCTCCGCCAGAGATTGAATCAGACATTTCCTTGAAGGCTGTCGCATACATGCCATCCCTGACGAAGCTGATTGAGGAGAAGGTGCAGGCCGCAGACCTCGAGGCATCGGTCAAGCAGTCCTTGCCGCAGGACGCAGAAATCAATCAGGCCCCGAAAGAGTCTGAATCGACTTTCGCTCATGAGGAGCAGGCGGTCAGCGTTAGGACCCCCGATGTCACCGAACACATCCCTGTCGAAAACCAAATCGTCCTGCCCATTGCCGAAATTGCCGCCCCAATTCCCGCCCAGGCGAGCGAACTTCACGCCCAAGAAACGGCTTCGCCGGAAGCTACCATCATTCCCCCCGATGAACTTCCTTCCGTGGAGTCGGCCGTCACATCGACCAAAGTTCAGGCGCTGCCGTCTCCCGAACGCGAGCAGGCCGGGCAAGAAACCGACGAGAGCGAGAAGGCACCCCAACGCTACCGTCCGCCACGGCACAATTCATCTCGCCCGCCTGCATCACGGCCTGCAAAACGTGAAGTTGCCCGTCCTTCCACTTCCACGTCGGAAGCACCGTTGGAAATCCGCGTCCGCCTCACGTTTGATCGTTTCAATCTTTGTCAAATCGCCCTCTTGCCAGAACGCACACCGGCCTTGGATGACGAGGTAATGGTCAAATTTAACGGAACGTCTGAATGCCTAATGGCACAGGAGGACTGGTATCAAGACCTCCAGTTTGAAAACATAAACTGCCACTTGCGCGAGGGCGTCGAATTGAAAGGCACGCTCAGGGATAACCGTCGCGTCCGATGGCTTCTAACGGGGCGCGACCTTTATGTGCTGGCACAGCATCAGCGTGCCAGCGGATTTGTTTCTACCAATCGGCTCGCATTGGGGCGTTCGCATGTTGTGCTTTGCACAGCCGAGTTGCTTCCCCAGGTCGAAGCCATCCTGAGCGAGGCCGGATGCGGGCAATATGCCAGACTGGACCAGTCATCAGGCGTGCCCGTCGGCTGGGTCGGGCTTCGCGGCGTATCGCCGACCAAGGCAATGGCTTTGGAGGCCGGTGTTGATCCGTTTTACGCCATCAAGCCAGCACCGGACCTTGAAATCGAACTTGAAGGCGGCGTTTGCCTGCGCAATTCGATCTGGCTCGCTGGCTATCCGCCAAGGATCAAGTTGCTTGGCCAATCCATCGAAGGCGTCAAAGTCTTGATTGATGGCAAGGAAGCTCGCCCCACGGCAGAAGGCTTTCTCACGGTGGATGGCTATGACGCAGCGGGCCAGCCGCACGTCATTTCCTGCGAGGGGCTGTCGTGCTCCCGTTCCTATTCAATTGAAGAACCGCCGGACTCATGGCAGCCATGGCCTGCGCATGAGTTTGGCGAGGCCACAATGTGTGGTCCGCTGGTCGAGCTGATGCCCGCAGCAGCGAGCAGACGAATCTTCTCGGTTCCGATGTCAAATCCGCTGCTCATCGGTGCCGAGCCAGGCCAGATTCTTCGCTGTTCCCGGCGCAACGTCGCCAGATGGAAAGGGTTTGTCCCGTTTGATGTCGTGTGGGCACTGCCTGCGAATCCTCTACACTGCGACAAAAAAACCGCCCGGATTCTTCAATTCGCCGACGCGCCGTTTGTGTCTTCCAAGAGCCGTTCAAAAGCAGCGCTCAAATGGTGCAATGCTGTCCTTGATGCGTCACGCAAAGGTCTTCAAATTGATAACAACTCTCCCGAATCAATCGCGCGCTGGTGTGAATACAAAAAGGCGGCTCGGAAGATTTGGAGGGCCTCATAATGACACCAAACGAACTGCTCCTATGGCTTTCGGCACGCAAGGAGGGATCGTGGCCTCAGTTCCGAGGGGCGGTGGAAACGTTGGAGTTGGCAAATCAGGGCGAGGAAAGCGAATCGGACGGTTCGCTCCCATTGCATTTGCGCGTCTGTTTCAACCTTGAACGGCTGAGCCACGTCGAATTCGACGCGAACGGGTGCGAGGACGGCTGGCGGATCGTGCCGCCGACCCTGGCACTTTCACACCATCACGATAAAGTCACCGGGGTTTTGTGCGGCGCACGAACCCCGAAATTGTTGAGCCGCATTGTGCAGGCGCTAAATGGATTGTCGCTCGAACGCACGGCGCAGAAAGACTCCCCGGACGTAATTCGCGTGAGCGCACCCGACGCAGGAGTCCTCATGCAGCTTGCAAGACAAGCGGGCATATCATGCCAGACAGATGCACCGACTGCGCTGCTTTCGCATTTGCCTCTTGTGAATTCACTGACCGGCTGGCACCGCGACCCGCTGCCCAATGCAGGGAAGGATTGGGATGTGAAGCAATTTGTCATTGAAAAGAAAGTAGCGCGATGGCGGCCCCTCACGATTCAGGAAGCCAATGCGCCCTGCGCGCAGGGTCTCTTTCGTTTCACCCGTTACCAGATACCACATTATTTCCTGCGCGAGGGAAACGAAACCATCAGGATTCCTGGTGCGATTGGAAAATATCATGTGTTATGCCGCAGGCAGCGGCGCGTCCTGAAATACAACCGCAAAGAATGCAGCCTGACTCTGCCTGCCGTTTATCGTCCGCCGCTGTTGACCGAGCGGGCTTTGATATTATGCTCCGGGTTTCCACCAGCATTCAGCGTTGTGCGTGAGCGGCCCACATTGGAGTATCGAGACATCCCCGAAGAAGTCGCCGGCATGACGGCAGAAGCTCTGAAACAGGATTTTGTATGAGCAACCCCATTGCCCTCTTTGACAATTTGCGGGATATGTATCTGCGCTATCTGGACAGCCCGTTCGATTTGCGCTATCCGGCCCTCGTCGCCGAACGGCGCGCTTTGCTCAACATGGACGGGCGCATTTTCCGTAACCCGTTGATCGAGCCGATTCCTGCCTACCAATCAAGCAACCGAACATTCCAGGCCATAGCCCAATCGTTGCTCGGAAATTCATGGAGTCAGGCTGACATCGCCGATCTTGCGAATTTCGTTTCACTGGAACTTTTTCCCGCCAGCCGCCACCCCTATGCCCACCAGCAGCAGGTTTTCGCGGAATCGGTCGTCGGTGGACATGATGTCATCGTGACGACAGGGACAGGTTCCGGGAAAACGGAGTGCTTCTTGTTGCCAATCATCGCAGCACTCATCCGTGAATCAGCTTCGTGGGGCCAGCCGAACCAGCGCGACCCCAGGTGGGATTGGTGGAATCATCGCCAGAATCAGACCTCAAACCGGTGGCTGCCCCGGATTCCGCAGCGCAGTCACGAAGATTCGGCAAGCCGTCCGTCGGCTATGCGTGCCATCATCCTTTATCCCCTCAATGCCTTGGTGGAAGATCAGCTTGGCCGGATGCGGGCAGCCCTGGACAGCGACAACGCCCGCGCATGGCTGCAAAGCCAACGGATCGGCAATCGCTTTTACTTTGGCCGCTATACGGGGCGCACGCCGGTGTCGGGGAATCGCACCACTTCCAAAACCAGCAAACTCAGAGAGGAGCTTTCCATTCTGGAACAGGAGGCCCAACGCGTGGCCGGTTCGCCCGCCGCGCGGTTCTTTCCGCGCATGAACGGCGGAGAAATGTGGTCACGCTGGGACATGCAGGACTCACCGCCGGACATCCTCATCACGAACTATTCGATGATGAACATCATGCTCATGCGAAGCATGGAAATGCCCATATTTGACATGACCCGCCTGTGGCTCGCTTCCGACCCATCGCATGTATTTCATCTCGTCGTGGACGAGCTTCATACCTATCGGGGCACGCCCGGAACAGAAGTCGCCTATCTGATGCGCGTGTTGCTCGACCGTTTAGGACTGACGCCAGACTCCAACCAATTGCGCATCATCGCATCCAGCGCGTCGCTCACGAATGACGCTTCGGGACTCGACTATCTGGAGGAGTTTTTTGGCCGCAGCCGTAACCGCTTTCACATCATCGGCGGCAATACGGTCAGCCCCGATCCGGCGTCAGCCCAAACTTTGGCAACTCACAGCGCCGCGTTGCGTGACTTGGGGCAGCATTTGCCAGCATCGCCCGCCCTCATACCGCTCGGCCCAGCGCAAACTTTCCACGCCGCAGTCGGAGCGCCGCCGGTCCCAGCGACAGCCACGCCGGAGCAGATCATGTATGCGAGTTTGGAGCACATTCAGGCAGCGGACGGAATCCGGATCGGGTGCATGGCGGCGGGAGCGGTAGCGTCCATTCAGCCTCGCTTTCCGGCATACATTGGAGACCAGCTATTTGCTGCGCTCCCGCCAGCGGAGAGACAGGTCGCAATGAACGGGCTGCTTGGCGGTCTTTGCGGCGCGCTTAGCCCTCATGGGAGCGCGTTGCTGCCCATGCGGACACATTTGTTTTTCAGAAATCTTCAAGGATTGTGGGCTTGCTCAGACCCCGGATGCAGCGTAGCCCCGGCCCGGACTTCGCCTTGCACCGTCGGCCAGTTGCATTACACCCCGACGCTCACCTGCCAATGCGGATCACGCGTGGTGGAGTTGCTTTACTGTGAAGCCTGCGGTGAGGTTTTTTTGGGAGGCTACCGCCGGCCCGGAATCAATCCGAACGAATGGTATCTCAGTCCTGATCATCCAGACTTGGAAGCATCGCCGGACATGGCCTCGCTCGACAGGGACTACGCGAGATATGCGATATTCTGGCCCACCCAAAACGGAATGCAGCCGGCCGTCCCCGCATGGCAGCAGGACGCCGTGCCACGGCTCTGGCAGGCGGCAAGTTTCTTCACCGCAGAGGGCAGGGTCGCACACGGGTGGAATAACCAAGGGCGGCGGGGATATTTATATCGTGTTCCACCCATGCATGGGCCAAACGGTGATATTCTTGACCCGCGCCCCCAAGGACTTCCTGAAAGTGCCGAGCGTGCATTCCCAGCGCGTTGTCCGCGGTGTGATACCAATTGGGCGCGACGGGAAATTGGATCGCCGGTGAGGACGCAGCGCACCGGCTTTCAGAAAATGGCACAGATCCTTTCGGACGTGCTGCTTCGGGAAGTCGGTTATCAAAATCCAAGCGGGCGCAAGCTGGTCGTTTTCTCCGACAGCAGGCAGGATGCAGCAAAACTATCTGCCGGAATGCGCTTTGCGCATTACCGCGATGCTGTTCGTCAAGCACTGGCCCTCGCGTTAACCAATCAAGGTGTTGGCGCATTTGCGTTCATTGCGCAGGTGGGCGGGCAGACGCTTAACGCCCAGCAGCAGGCGTTGGCAAACGCATTCGCGGCTGCGTATCCGTCGGAAGCAGCAACAATGTCAATGGCGAGCCAGCCCGCCACAGCCAATACGCCTTCTCCCGCTTTTCCGTCGCTGACGTGCCAAGCGGCAGCTCAGCGCATCCAGCTAAGAGCAACACAGGGGCCATACGCCATCTCCCAGCTCGCCGTGGACGTTTCCTCTCAGTTGTTAAGGCAGGGCATGAATCCCGGAGGCTATTCGCAGGATGCTCTTTGGACCGATCCCCTCAATCGTTCCGGCCATTGGCGCGAGCTTTACAATTGGCCCGCCGGTGCAACACCCAGCGAGAAAACCAACAGCCAGCTTTCCGCCGACCAGCGCAACCATCTTCAGCGCATCCGCGACGAGTCTCTTGCTGAATTGATGGACGTGGTTTTTGCGTCCGGCAGGCGAAGCTTGGAGTCTTTGTGCATTGCATTTGCCACCACCGACCGTCTCACCTTCCCGGCACCCCCAAATGTTCAGGAGGCCGCAGACGGCGTCATTCGCCTTTTCGGTTCGCGCAAGAAACTATCGTCCCACGATGCCTCCCCGCCGCAGAATACGCCGGCTTACGTGCGAGAATACCTGCGCGAAGTCGCAACCCGTCAGGCAATAAGCCCGGCAACGCTTGAAACGGACGTGATAAATTATTTGACCAACTCCGGTTCGCTTATCCAATCCGTGCTGCAAGCCCAGGCATTGTGCTTGCTTAGGCCGGGCGCGCACTTCTATGAATGCCCGCAATGCCGTCGTGTTCATTTGCATCCCGCCGGCGGCGTATGCACCGACTGCCTGACACCGCTTAGCCAGTCCCAGGCGTTGACAGCAACGCAACTAATTTCTGATTATTACAGCTTTCTTGCCACGCAAACGGGCGAACTGTTCAGGCTCAATTGCGAGGAGCTTACCGGCCAGACAAACAAGGCTGACGGACGCAAACGGCAGCGGCTTTTTCAAGACATCGTATTGCCCAATACGGAGAATCCACAAACAGACCCCATTGATCTGCTGAGTGTCACCACGACGATGGAGGCAGGCGTTGACATCGGGAGTTTGCTGGCCGTGATGATGGCAAACATGCCGCCGATGCGATTCAACTACCAGCAACGGGTTGGCCGGGCCGGTCGGCGCGGTGCCGGTCTTTCGGTTGCATTGACTCTGTGCCGGGGGCGCAGTCACGACGACTACTATTTTCAGCGACCTGAGCGCATCACCGCAGACCCGCCGCCGCAGCCTTATGTGGATGTCGAGCGGCTGGAAATCATCAAGCGTGTGCTCATCAAGGAAGTTCTGAGAGAAGCGTTTCACGCCCTCAATCTGTTTGGCACGCAGACCACCGACAGCGTTCACGGAGAGTTTGGAAGCGCGGCGCAATGGAGTCAGCCGACCCCGACAGCGCAACCAGGCGGCGCTGCCGGGCCTTCCCCGCAACAACTCATCGCGACGTGGATTCAAAGCCATCAGACGGAAATTGCCCATACGGTTGGGGTGCTGCTGGCTTACGCGCATCCAAATTTAGTTGCTCAAAGCCAGGCCCTAATCGATTTCATCAATCAGCAGCTTGTCAGCGAAATTACTGCTGCTTCGGCCAACCCATTGCTCGTTCAGGATTCATTAAGCGAGCGTCTAGCGAACGTGGGTCTGCTTCCCATGTTCGGCTTCCCGACACGCGTGCGCTTTCTTTTCCACGAACAACCCCAAGCGGCCTATGATTGGCCGCCAGAGGAGGGAATTGTTGACAGGGATTTGGACTTGGCGATCAGCCAATTTGCTCCCGGAGCGGAAACGGTGAAAGACGGCCTAATTCATACGTCGGTGGGAGTAGTGAATTTCCGGCCACAGGGAAATGTCGTTGTTCAGCAGCCGAATCCACTTGGGCCGAGCCGCCCCATAGGTTTCTGCCGACGCTGTCAGGCAGTGGACGTCCAGCCGGCACCGGCAGCAGTGTGTCCGGTGTGCGGGACGACATCCCAGCAAACTCCCGGATACGAGGTGATTCAGTTGTCCCAGCCGCTTGGCTTTAGAACGTGGCTCGGTCGTAACCGCGATTTCGATGGTATCTTTGAGTGGACGCCCAGAGCTTCACGGCCAAAAATGGGGGCGACCCTTCAAGCGCTCACTCCGATGGCAAATTTCGGCATCTGGTCCGGGCAGGAGACAATTTTCGTCGTGAACGACAATGGCGGCAGGTGTTTCGATTTTGTTAAGCTCAACACAGGAGAAACATGGGTGACTCGCGAAGCTCTTACGCAAATCGGCGTTATCAACCAACCAATCAATACCACGGTTCCCCAGGATAGACGGGCGCTTGCATCTATTAAACCTACGGACGTTTTGGTGCTGGGAATTCAGTCGTGGCCAGCTGGTATCATCAATTCGCCCCTTGATGTAAATGGCCGTGCAGCCCTTTACTCTCTAGGATTCATGATGCGGCGGGCGGCGGCTGTCCGGTTGGACATTGACGAGCGTGAACTGAAGGTTGGTCTGCGGGTCATTCAAAACGCGAACGGCCAGGTTAGAGGCGAAATCTTCATGTCTGACAGCTTGGAAAATGGCGCAGGTTACAGTTCGCATTTGGGAACACCAAACGAGGCAGATAGTCTGCTAAGATTTCTGGTTGGGCAGGGCTGCACCAGCTTTTACGGGCCGCTTGTCGCCCAATCACACGCAGATGTCTGTCAAACATCCTGCCCCGATTGTTTGCGAGACTTTAGCAATCTTGCATTTCACAACATCCTCGATTGGCGGCTTGGATTAGACTTGGCGCGACTCGCGCTCGACCCGAACGCACAATTGGATTTTGCGATTCCTTACTGGCAAAATCTGGCAACCTCTGCATCCGTGTCTTATTTTGCATCCCAGCCACAATGGCAGTCTTTGACCTACGCCGGCGTTCCAGCCGGCCGCAGAGGAAATGTGGTCGAGATCATTACTCATCCGCTTTGGAATACGGACCAAAACAGCCTTTGCCCCCAACTCACCGTGGCGCAAGCCCAAGCCCAGACTGCCGGAGCGCAGACCATCGCTTTCAAATCAATATTTGAGGTTTTGCGGCGGCCTTTCTGAGAAACTCGGCCAGAGCGCGCAGATGCCCGATGTTTTTGCCAAGTTAAAACGTTCCCATGTCATGTCGTGCATTCGTGGGCGTGGCAACAAAGATACGGAAATCGCTCTAGTCCGGCTTCTGCGGCAAAATAAAATCACCGGCTGGCGGCGTCATCTTTCCATTTTCGGGAAACCAGACTTTACTTTTCGCCGGCACCGGCTGGTTATTTTTGTGGATGGCTGCTTTTGGCACGGATGTCCCAAACATTCCCGCAAGCCGGGAAGCAATCAATCATATTGGCAAAGGAAGCTGGCGGGCAATCGGCTTAGAGACCGCCTTGTGACTAAAACTCTTCGCAAGCAAGGCTGGCGCGTCTTGCGACTTTGGGAACACGATCTTTCAAGGAGCCCAATAGCCTCCATCTACAAGATCAAATCTATGCTTGAGGAACGGGATTAAATCCCTGTCCAGGAGGCGCAAGCTGGACCATCGCTTTCAGCGCGGCGCACAGATGCTGCGGATTCCGATGAAAGCGGACACCTGTTCCAATCCATATCGGACAGCATTCCGGGATTAGTCGGACAGTTGTCGGAGCGAAGCGACGCTCGGACTCACTCCTAAGTGGCTGTCCGAATAGAGTCAAGATTTTACCCCCGATTTGTTTGTCAAATCGGAGCCCCTCCGAGGGGCGACGCTCGGCGAATGCGCTCGCGCCGTCGATTCGGGCGGGCAGGCGGGCGGCGGCGAGGAGCTTCGGAGCTCCAGCTCGCCTCGCCGCCGGTCGCCACGCGTAACGGACCCGCCTCGCCCGCCCGAATAGGCGCGTCCGTTGTCGTCGTTTTACCCGCGGTCTTCCGAAGGAGGTTTCTTGTTTTTTCGGCGCGATTCGCCTTCGAGTTTGAGCCGATAGGCGTTGTGGACCAGGCGATCGAGAATGGCGTCGGCCACGGTGGCATCGCCGATGATCTCATGCCATTGCTCGACTGGAAACTGGCTGGTGATCAGTGTGGCTCCCTGGCCGTGGCGGTCGTCGAGCATCTCCAGGAACTCACGGTAGAGCTTTCCCGAGACGGTGGCGATCCCCAGATCGTCGATGATCACCAGGGCCGTTCGGGAAAGCGTCTTAAAGAACCCAAAGAGACTGCCGTCGGCGCGGGCTGTTTCCAGCGCTCGAAAAAACTTGGGAGCGTAGAAGTAGAGGGTTCGATGGCCATCGCGGCAGGCCTGGTGGCCCAGGGCGCAACCCAGGTGAGTCTTGCCCGATCCGGTGAGGCCGGTGATGAGGCAATTGCGATGGTTTGTGACCCATTGAGAAGCTCGGAGCTGATCGATCTGCGCTCGCTTAAATCCCCGCGAAGAGTGATAGTCCAGATCTTCGAGCGTGGCATTGATTTTGAAACGGGCGCTCTTCAATCGGGCGGCCAAGCCACGGTTTTCTTTCCAGAGACACTGGCGCTCGACCAAGAGGGCAAGCCGGTCTTCAAAATCCAGCTCGGTGATGTTGGATTGGCGGCGCTGTTCTTCCAAGGCCTCGGCCATTGCCTCCAAGCGCAAGGCGCGGAGTTTGTCGAGTGTTTGAGAGTAAATCATAAATGTTTGGATGAAGGTTATTTAGGCGTAGTAAGGGCCTCCCCGGAGGTTGGAGTGGAGCGGACTCGACAGAGGCAGTTCGGGTTCCAGCGGCTGGGCGTCGAGATTGCTTTTGAGAATGGAGTGGACGCTGTGATAGGAGCAGACTCCAAAATGCAGGGCGCGCCGGCAGGCCGCTTCCAAACGGCTGTTTCCAAAAGCTTTCTCCAGCCGGATGATTCCCATGGCGGAACGAAACCCCTGTTCGGGATGGGGCCGGCTTTGCAGGATGGTTTCGACAAGTTTGCCGCATTGGGGCCCGATGGTTTGAGCCCAGGAGAGGACCCGGCTGGGAGTCCATTCCAAGTGCTTTTGGTGGGACTTGGGCCGGTGTTCCTCCAGGGTTGTGAAGAGGCCCGGCTGAAAACTGCGGATATGGGCGGCGACGCGTTTTCCATGTTGAAAGAGCTCCACGGTTTGGGCGCTCAGCCGCACATCGAGGGTTTGGTGAATGAGCCAATAGGGAGCGCTGTAGTAGTGCTTGTCCACGGCCACGTGATAATCGATGTTGACCTTGGCGGCGGACCAAGTGGCCAATTCGAAGGGCGTGGCTGGCAGAGGCAAGAGCTGGGCTTTCTCCACGGTTTCAAACCAACGGTTGCGCGAGCCTTCGAGTTTTTGAAAGGGCTGATCGTTGAGCTGGGTGAGCCGCTGGGTGAGCGCCTGATTGAGTTCTCCCAAGGTGAAGAAGCGATGGTCGCGCAAGGCGGCCAGGATCTGGCGTTCGGCAATGAGCACGGCTCCCTCGACCTTGGCCTTGTCGCGGGGCCGCCGGGGGCGGGCCGGGATGATAACGGTGCGGTAATGCTCGGCCATTTCCTGGTAGCTGCGGTGGAGCATCGGTTCATAACGGCACGCGCGCAGCACGCCCGTTTTCGGATTGTCGGGCACCGTCACTTTGGCAACCCCATCAAAGAAGGCGTAGGCATGGCAGTGAGCGGCGATCCAGGCGGGCAACTGTTCGTTTTCGAAGGCTCTGGCGTAGGTCTTGTTGCTGGCTCCCAAGACCGCGACAAACAGGTGGGCGGCCCAAACGCCGCCGTCCTGTCCGTTGTGGATGGGCACCGTTTGGCCCGCCCAGTCCACGAACATCTTTTCCCCGGGCAGATGGTGTTGGCGCAGGACCGGATCCAAGGCGCCTGCCCAGAGTTGATAGAGTTCACAGAAACGGCTGTAGCCGTAGCCCTCGGGATGGTTCTGGCGATACTCCTTCCAGAGCAGCATCAACGTCACCGACTTGCGGCGAAGCTCCTTGTGGATGTGAGGCCAGTCCGGCAGAGACGCGCAACGGTCGGCCTCCGGGGGCGCGGCAGCCAGCAACCGGTTCAACAGTTCTTTTTCATCTTGTCCCTCCGGCAGCGGCCAGATGATTCCCGCCGTCTCGGCCCGTTTGAGATAATCGCCCACCGTGCTGCGAGGCAATCCGCAGCTTCGGGCAATCTCCCGAGTTGTGAGATTGTTCTGATATTTGAGTCGTAGAATTTCTTGAATTTGACGCATGGATAGTTTTTTTCGTGCCATTGGATTTGCTTTCCCGATTCACATTGAATCGAGCGCAAACCCTGACAGTTCACCCAGCGCCACTCCACTCCTTGTCCTGGATTCCGGACCTATTCGGACACCATTCCGGAACTATTCGGACAAGGTTCCGCTCATTTCGGACACCATTCCGATGGCGCCCAAAAACTGTCCGATATCAGCCCGGAACCTTGTCCGGATTAAATCGGAACGCTGTCCGAATAAAATCGGAACCTTGTCCGACATGAATCGGAATCGGTGTCCGATATCGCCCGGAATACGCATCCGTTTTGAGGCAGCCCTGGGACAGTCACAACTTTTGAATCTCGTTGAATAGCCAGGCGCGGGCGAAGGCCCAGGTTCGTTTGGCCGTTCGTTCGGGAATGCCCAGCAAGGCGGCGGCCTCGTGGTTGGGCAGGCCCGCAAAGAATCGAAGTTTGATCAATTCGGCGCCCTGCGGATCTTTCTCGGCGTAGCGCGCCAAGGCTTCGTCCAATGCCAGCACCACTTCGTCGTCGGCGTCCATCGCGACATCGACGTGGTCCAAATTGATTCGCTGGAGGCCGCCGCCCCGTTTTTGTGAGGCCTTCTGACGCGCGCGTTCGATGAGGATGCGGCGCATGGCCTCGGCCGCCGCGGAAAAGAAGTGCCCGCGGCTGTTCCACTCCTGCGGCTCGGAACCAACGAGGCGAAGGTAGGCGTCATGGACGAGCGCGGTTGCTTGGAGCGTCTGACCCGGTGGCACTGCGGCCATGCGAACGGCGGCGAGCTTTCGCAATTCCTCATAGACCAACGGCAGCAATTCCTCGGCGGCCTTGGCATCGCCCCGCTGAACGCGGTCGAGAATCTGTGTCACGTCGCTCACGACTTATTCGTAGCAGCGGCGGGGAAAAGGTTCAAACCGCTAATCGTCGCAAGTGCGTGTTTTCAAAATCGAAACGAAAGCTGCCGAGCAGCGAAAATGACGGAAGATAAGCGGCTTGGCGGCGAAGAACTGGCGCGAGCTTTTGGACTGCGGCGACGGAGTCTGTGGAGTCGCCGCTTTGGATTGGGGCAAGAAGCCGAGTGGGAGAATTACCGCAAAAGAACGCAAAGAACCCAGCGCGGCGGAGCCGCAAGCAGGAGGATTAGCCGCAAAGGAACGCAGAGATCGCAAAGATTTCTGGTCTTCATTTTTGCGTTCTTTGCGTTCTCTCGCGGCTAAGAAAATCTTCTCGGAAATGATTGAATTGGATGTATTGCAGTGCAAAGACGAAGACAAGAAATCTTTGCGATCTCTGCGTTCTTTCGTGGCTAAATCGTTCGGTTGCTGCTCTGCCGCGCTGTGTTCTCGCGCGGCCAACTTCGTTTCTCGCTCCGTTGCGGCCTGCCGGCGAGTGGAATTCTGTCTCCGCGTAGTTTCATTCCCTCGAAGCAGGATCGAAGTCATTCGAACCATCACCGCGTTTTCGCTTCTGGAGTGCGTGCTTCCGAGCGTGGCCGGGCATCCCACACCTTCACCGTCTGATCCAAGCTCGCCGAAGTGAGCCGTTTCCCGTCCGGGCTGAAAGCCACGCTCTCGACCTCATCGCGGTGGCCGTTCAACGCAAACGACCGCTCGTAGCGTCCCATACCAACACGGTCCGTCCACTGGCCGACGCCAGCCATTTCCCGTCAGAGCTCGCGCTAAATGCTAACGTTGCTTTCGCCTCTTGCACGGATACAATGTTTCCATGACAACGAAAACCACCACCGCCAACGGGTTGAGCAAACAGGACGCGAATTACCTGGCTCGGATCGACCGATGCATTGGCGAGATTAAGACGATCCATCATGAGATCGTGCGCAAACGGACTGAAGGGCGCAAAGTGAAGACCCGCATTGACCGCAACCTGAAAGAAATCCAAGCCGTCATTGACCGTGTTGAAGCAACTCTTTGAGTACGTCCAGCGGCTTCTCCTGCTCGCCCACGAAACGAAGCAAAACCGGGACGACCTCGAGAAGCTACAGGAACAGGTGGAGAACCTGACCGAAAAGGTTCAAATTCTGGCCGCTGGAATGGAACGTATCAGCGAGCGCGAGCGGTTGGAGCGGGAGAAGAATCTCTTGCAGATTGAGAACGCCATTCTCCGCCTCGAACGCCGTCTGCCACCCGCCAAGCCGCCAAAAGAGCGGGACTGAATCCACCGCCGCGTGCAACTGCTCGCGGACACGTATGACTCCGTAAGGATCGAAGTCATTCGAAGCCTCACCGCGTTTTCGCTTCGGGAGTGCTTGCTTCCCAGCGTGGCCGGGCGTTCAACATCGTCACCGTATCATCGCAACTTGCCGACGCGAGCCATTGTCCGTCCGCACAAAACGCCACGCTCCTGATCCAGCAGTAGGAGTTTAAACTTCGACCTAGACGTGGATTACCAACGTGGAGGAGGAATTTGACGGATGGAGCCACGATGCGGTACGATTTGCCTATGACTCAGACACTCGTCAAAACGGTAACCAGGTCGCGCACGCTTCGTTCTCGGAAGCAGGAGCGCCTTTCCCGTTGGGAGCACGCCGCCGGGGCCTGGAAAGGTCGCGCGCCCGCGATGATCCGGGAACTGAAGGTGATGCGCGGATCTTGGGCGCGGCCTGGCCGACAGCGCTCACATAAATTGACCCATTTCTGCTCAGATAAAGTGAGCCATTGGTTGAGTGCTGGAAGCGCTGTGTTTTCTTTCCAAGGAGTCGGGCGGATTGGTTTTCCGAGTAGAGACGCTGGGAGATTGCAGGATCAGTGTGTCACTTTGATCTGATGACCTCGTTCCAGTCTTTGCGGGAAGGACGCAAGCGTTTGACGTTGGGGTGCCGAGTCTGCATCGCCTTGGCCATGGCGTCTCCGACCGGGTCGGCATCGTAGCCGCAGTAAATCTCTAAACCGTGGCTGATGAGACTGGATAACCAGCGGGGATTGGCTCTAGCGCCCGCTGTGGAGAGACAGCGATATTCGGGGTGGAGCGCGCAACAACTGAGGGCGTCGATAGCGGATTCGCACAGGATCAGCCAGGAAGTAGAAGATGTGCCGATTTCAAAGAAGCCACAGTCCTTTTGGGAACCCGGCGCCATGCCACGCCAACGGTAAAGGGGTCGGACAGAGAAAAGAAGAGGATTTCACAATTTCAGTTCTTCCAGTTGGCGTCGCATTTTGGCCAACGATCCATCCTTGGCCCCTTGAACGTCGCGCCCCGCGGACGTTACCCGCGTCGGATGCCCCATTGCCAGACGTTCCGAAATCCACTGCCGCGAAACCGTCGTCGAACGCTTCAACCACCATGCCAGAACAAGCTTCTCCGGAGCTCCCTTTGGAATTCTGTCCAGATCCTTCTTCTCCAGTCCGACGGCCTTCAACCCCGCCGCCACCCTCTTCTCGGCCGTCCTTTCATCGTGGGCTCGCTTCGCGGCTCGATCACTCGAATCAAACGCCTTGCCGGCCCGCTGTTCGATCCAATCCAGCATCCGCGTTTTGAACGCATCGTGCCCAAGATACCAACCTCGACGTATCCGCCGGCATTCCTTCTCCAGCTCATCCGGCGTCTGGTTCGAACATTCCAGCGCCCGGCCATCCGTCCACGCTCGGTATCCCTTCCGCCCACGGGCATCATCCCGCCCAATTCCCAAGCTTCCCAGCAC
>JAQBVM010000472.1 GCA_027623095.1 Verrucomicrobiota bacterium | reverse complement strand
CTCGATCGCTAGGCGTGAGTATAGTCTGCCGCGCGACCGCGAACACTCCGCACTCGCGCATTGGAGACGGCATCGGATAACGCGTGCCAGTTTCTTGGCCTGCTTCAGGTTCGTCTTCGCGTGCTCGACCCGCCATCCGTAGACGCCGATCTTCTTCGGGCCACATCATGTAATTGCCCTTCTTGAAAGCGTAGGGGGATTGGAATGGTGATGAAACGGCCGTCACGCCGTGCAAACCTACTGCTTCACGGCCTCCCTGGCCACAACCTGGCCCTGGGAATCGAGTCGCACCAGCGCCGCAAGGGCGTTGGGATATGACACGCCGCCTACTTCCATGGCCCAAGGCGCTGCACTCGACCGATACCAGTCCACGCGCCCGTCGGGCAGCGTCACTTTTACCGCGCCGTCGCCCGGCTCGCCAATCCTCTCCACCTGCGGGTGTTGCGTCTGCCCGGCCTTCATCGGCCAAAGGACCGTTTGCATGACCGCAGGGCTCGCCGCCCGCTTGCGATAGATGACCGTCGGTGCAGGCTCGACGAGTTCCTCTTTGTTCTTCGAGACGGCCCAGCCGAGAATGTACGGCTCGCGCTGGCCACGGGCGATCTCAAGCTCCAGACCTTCGCGCGAGACGGGGATCAGGGCAAGATTTGGCTCGCCGGGCGTAGCGCTGCTTACGGCCAGCGAATCCCGGCGTTCGGTTATCTCACCCGGGATGTACTGGAAGAGCTGCTCGAACGTCCGCTCCCGATCCGGGTCGTCTTTGCCGGTGGGCAGCAGGCGGTCCGTCACGATCCAGTAGTCCGGCTTCACGAAGACCACGCTGCGATGATGACGGACGCCGTTGTCGACCGCGCCGGCAACATAGGAGGTCGGATGATAGCCCCCGCTGTATTCCCCGGCGTTGTAGTCCAACACCGCCGTGCTCATCCAGGGATTGGTCAGCGGCGCGGTCGAAACTTCCTCGCGAATCGGCTGCGATTTCCCGTCGACCAGCACCGTGCTGTGGCCGTAGCTGTAGTCGAAATACGTTCGGAATTCCGGCTTGCGGGGCGAGTAGGTATGGATCCCGCGATCCTCCAAAAGCGTCCGCCCGTGCGAGGCGACGACGATCTGCAGCTTGTTGGCGTTCTTGTGAAAGCTGCCGCAAGGGCCCACGTCGAAGAACAGATAGTTCGCCGTCGTGTCGTACCGGTCACGCATGGAGCAGTAGCCGGACCAGTTGAACCAGCGCGAGGGGTTTTTCGGCTGTTCGCCTTCCTGGCCCCGCGTGGCGTAGTACAGGAAGTCTTTTCGGTGCGGATACATCCGCGCCAGGCGGCCGAGTAACCACGCGGCCTCGACTTTGGCACCGTGCCCGGTCCAGGGAAGGTACGAGTCGGGCTGCGCGTTGTACATAAAGTAGTCACCCCATTTTTCCGCGCGTCCGGTGAGCTGTTCCGGAACCGGAAGGCCGTTCGCCTCGAGGCTCTCTTTGATGGCGAGTAGTTCCCCGGCACAGGTGAGCGAATACAGGAACGTCGTTTCGGCGAAGCCGCCGTCCGGATAGGTCAGTTGCTGGCAGAAGTCCGTCAAATACGCCCGCCCCTTGGCTGCCCATTGTTGCGAGTCCTTGAATTCCGGAAGTGCACTGGTAATCGACAGAATGGCATTGGCCTGAGTCAACGTCTGATTACCGCCGCGCGGCGCGCCGGTGAGTTGCCCGATCGAGCCGTCGGAAAGATAGGCAACAACGAGGCAAAACTCGGCCGGGTAAAGCGCGGGTGAGTCCAGGACCATTTCAAGTACGCCGGGAATCATGCATCCGTGGAATGATTGGAGAAAACTGTTATTTCCCGGACTGCGACTACAGTCGGCGCCCACACGGCCTATCCAGGCCGTCCAGGCCTGCATGAGTTTCCTGACGTAGCGATCGTCGCCCGTCAGCCAATACGCCTGGCTCAACACGGGAGCGAAATACTGGCGATAGGCAAAATCGCCTCCCGCGTCCAGGTTCCAGGGTTCGCCCAATTCCACGGGCGGCTGGTCGCCCAAGCGTAGCCGAACCAGACGGTTCTCAAGCATCAGGTCGGCCATGCTTGAGAGGGTCCATTGGGTTGGTTCGTCCGCGAAGTTTGCCCAGGCCTTGCCTGTGTAGAGGTTTTTATTGAGTTTTTCCCGGTCCCTCCAGGAAACGGTAACGGGTGGGTCATGAAAGAAATCCGAGGCGGCGCCGGTCCGCTGTTCTAACGGAAACGCGCGGAAGATCGGATTCCAGAGAACCTTCCGATCGTCCCGCTCCCGCCAGAACTGCAGGTAGGCCGCCTCGGCCGCCGGCAGGTCGTCGCGCGCCAGCGCCTCCTTGACCTTCTCCAATCCCGGATAGTCGAGATTGATCCGCGCAAACATCGCCCGAACCAGCGCCGCGTCGGCGTCTTCTGCTCCCCGGGATGTGGCGGCAAAGGTCAGGATCAGGGGCGATAGCAGGATTGCGATAAGCGTTTTGTGTTGGATCATGGAATTACTTTTCGTTTTGGTTTGAGGCTTTTTCGAGCCATCGATTCAGCCACTCGAATGCCGCTTCGTTGTCAACCTTGTGCGGTCCGTCGTGGATTACGGTCTCCGTGGCGTCTGCGTTTCCCGCCAATCCATAGGCTCGCTTCACTTCGGAGAACATCGCATCATATTCCGCTTGCGGCATCACGCCGGTGTTCCATTGCAGATCGAGCCGCTTTTGGTCCGCGCCCGGACAGAATGCGGCATCCTGCCGCCCGTGCTGAAATTGCACCGGCCTGGGAGCGGACAGTGCGGCCCAATCGCATTGCTCCAGTTGTGGGCCAAGCTGGAAGCTAATGCCGCAGTCGCAGTGGGGCGGAATACGGAATCGCCGCTGGTAGTGGTTCCACGTGCTGAGGATACAGCCGACCACGCCGGCTTTGACGCGATCGTCCAGGGCCAATACGTTCATCGCCAGGTGCCCTCCGGTCGACAGACCACAGACGGCCACGCGGTCCATGTCGACCTCCGGCACCGTCGCCGCATAGTCCAACGCCGTCATGGCGTCCCAGGTCCACTCGCCCTGCAGGGTCCAACCCTTGTGCCGGAGTGCATGATTCATGGTCGCCGGTTGCAGGACGGCCCAGCCGCGCTCGGCGAAATAGCTCATGAAATCGTCGGCGTGGCCCGGTTGATACGCCTTGGGATCGACTCCGCCCCAGGCGGCCTCGTGGCCGTGCAAGGCCAGGAGCAATGGAGCCTTAGTCACCCCCTTGGGCAGTGACAACAACAGCACGTTCGTCCGGTCAGGGCCAGATCGGTATTCGACGCGGTGGAGTGTGAAGTTGGGATAATTTTCGCTTTCGGCGACGCGGGCGCCCAAGGGTACTCGCTCGGGCAGGCCGCCACCCATCAGCAATACGGCTAGTTTCGTCCGCCAGGTCCTCTGCCACTCGACGAAGCCCCGCGAATCGTCAGAAAAGCGTGAACACCGATCATGCAATTGACGACTGAAGTCAGCCAGCTCTTTCTCTGACGTGGAAACTGACGTCTTTGGGGGCGGGATCGTTTCGAGGCGGACCGTGGCCTTGCCGGCAACCGGCACCGTCACCATCAAGCGATAGTGGCCGTAACCGACCGTGCCATCCCAGCCGGGCTCGAGTCGTGCTTTGGCGTTGCTGGCCGACCGGATCGCAAGCGGTTGGCTCGACTGGATCACAAGGACGGCCGATGCCGGGCCCCTGGCCTCTAATTGCAGCACCTGGTCGGCGAAACCGAGAAATTCCAGCCCTTCAAACCTGCTGGCCGGATGGTCCGGTTTCACCTGAAACTCGGCCCCGGCAACACCCGAAAACGCCGCAATCTTGATCCGCAGATCCCTGAAG
>JAQBVM010000471.1 GCA_027623095.1 Verrucomicrobiota bacterium | reverse complement strand
ATTGGCAAGCACTTTCTCCAACCTCAACAACAGCAACCCTTCATAAATTTAAACAAAATTACCGTGGGAGAAATTGCACAATCTGCAACATTGAGCTTGAATCATTACTGAGAACAGGTTTCTATCGGTCGGTCTTCCTCCAGCGGGGAATTAACAAGAAAGTAACAATAATTAATATATGGCAACTACACGACAATTAGAAATCCGTTTGGGCTATGTGAAAGCCAGGATTGTCAAGCTCAACGCGGAACTCAAAGACTCTCGGGCAAAGGGTCAGAAGCTTGACGCTGAGCTCAAGACCTCACGCGCTAAGGATAAGACGGCGGCGGCGGCGAAATCGGCTCGCAAGAAGAAGTAAGAATTCCTTCTTCTGTTTGAGGGTGCGCAGCGAATTATTAACCGCGCATTCCAGGTTGGGTGGGTGTCATGCACGCGCCCGAGTTCGACCCTCAGCCCAAGTCCGGCAGGACGCTTCGTAATGCAGGGTTCCAAGCTCCATCGCCGCCGCCCCTTAGGCGGCAGGGGTTTGGGAGGTTTGAGCGTGTAAATCGCTTCTTCTTGTTCAGTTATTCGGCGATTCACGACGGCTCGCTCAGTCGCGCTTTTTCTTCACTGGAGAGCGGAAGATTGCTATGTTCCGCCCGTGTTCGCAGGCCCATCCGAGTGTCAAAACAAGAAGGCTGTGTTTCGCGATTGGCTGGATTGCGGCAACAGTGTTCGTCGGGTTCTGGATTGGAATTGTTCTCAACCTGTTGTGGATGCGCGCTGCCGCGCAGCAGGAGAAACCCGTGAGCCGTCTGATTCGGGATCTGGAAAAGAAGGATACCGTCTTTGATCGGACGTGGCATGCGGCGTGGCCAAAGCTTCCTGATTTGGTTACACGAAGAATTTCCAGTTTTGAGCCGGTTGCGGCTGTGGAGATTCGGAGAAGAGCCGCAGCGTCTTTAACCGTCGCTGGCGAGAAGGCTGTCAAGGCTGTTCCCGCTTTGACTCGCGCTCTGAATGATCGGGACATCTCCGTTCAAATAGCGTCCATCAAAGCGCTCTCGAGCTTGGGCTTGGCAGCGCAGTCGGCATTGCCGGATCTGATTCGATTCTTTGAAGATGAGTCGAATGATCCGATCGGCGTCGCGATTTTTGAATTGCGTGGACAAGCGGCGGGCGCGATTGCTGCGATTGGAATCGAGGACCGGCGGGCGATCGAAACCTTTAGCCGGGTGTTGAATCGCGAGCTCGAAAAACGCTCCCCGTCGCCCGCAATTCCTTCGGTTGTAGAGGCGATTGGCGTAGTGGCGGATGAAAACAACGGGGCGGTCCCTGTGTTGGTTTCATCTCTGGACCGCGCATCCGCAATTCTTCGAACCCGGATTCTAAGCGTGCTTGGGAACGTGAAAGTCCACAGGAAAGAAATAGTTCCCGCGATGATTCGGTTTTTATGGGATCCCGACCCCGCCGTTCGATTGGCCGCTGTGGATGGGCTCGGGAATATGGGGCCTAACGCGGCGGACTCGGTTCCTGATTTGTTGCGGCTCTTCGAGAAGCACGCCAGTGGAGATTTTCAACCGAGCCAGCGAATCCGGCAGCCCGTCCTTGCGTTCAGGCTTCCGGTTGAAACTAGCCCGGGCGGAGCCGGAAGCGTTGAGTCTTGGGATCCGGTTCCATCCGTGCCGCCGCCTGCGACGAATCCGAATGATGAATTCGTGTCTATCGCCGCCTGGCATGCAATTCTGCCGCGCTTGCTCGTGACATTCGGGAAAATCGGTCCGAACGCTGTGCTGGCTGTTGGACCGCTATCCGACTATTACCGAAACGCCTCAAACAGATTTCGATATCGGGCCGCACGAGCCCGATGGGAAATCGATCGTTCAAACCGGATTTTTCTGGCGTGTTTGGAAGAAGGATTGAAAGAACCGAATCCGACGGGAAGGCTTGAGATCGTGAACCTGAGCCTGGGTGTGGGAGAGGAGGCATTGCCGTTCCTGAAAAAAGCTTTCGTGGACGCAAACGGAGAAGTGCGTTTGGCGGTGCTGCGTTGTCTCAGCGACATGCAACAGGCAGCTGTTCCATTCGTCATCGAGGCGTTGCGCGATCCTGATTCTCGGATGCGGAACACCGCGTTGGAAATGATGGCCGAGATGGGGAAAGCGGCGTCTCAGTATATCAAGCAGGTGGAGCCCCTGTTAAACGATCCGAAAATGAGAGTGCAACTTGCCGCAGAAGAAACACTGCGCCGAATCGACCCGGAAAACACGTCGCTGTGGAAGGCCGGTTTCCGTGCCGGGCTTCCAAAAGAGTTGCGCTGAATTCTTCGATTGGGTGTGAACCCCAATGAGCGAGGAGGAGCAAAATCGCAATCAAAGATGAGTGTCGATTGCCGCAGGTCAAGAGCCGTCGGAAAAACCCTCGCGAAAAAGCGCGAATTGGAGGTGTTGCATTGCCGGCAATTAGAACTTTTGACCAGAATCGGAATTTCAAGGCGGCGCAACAGCGCGAGATACAATAGGGCTTGAGGAATGGCGCCCCAGCGTCTTGGATTGCGGTGACGCAACGCAGTGGAGTCACCGCTTTGGCGTCGGCGTGTTCGAAGGCTTTGGGAAGGATCAAAAGCGCCGGTTACAATCCGAAAGCGGTAACTCCGCAAGCTCCGGTACCGCAGTCCAAGACCTGACGGAGGTTTGATCCTAAAAACGGCAGTTCGCCTCCCTTTGGGAGGCTTTCGCAACCCATGAATCGCGGAATCTTGACGCAGCCCGCCTCGGATTTTCGGGTTTAGCCGCTGGGCAACACCAGCGAAGGACCGCACAGGGGTCGTCCACCCAATTCCTTTTCGAATATTTTGCTCAAGATGCGTCGCCAGCGCTCTGCTGAGGTCAACTGCTCCGCACTCACCATTAATCCGGTGAGAAAGGTGCTCACGCGGTGGAGCATCTCTTGGATTCTGCCCGCCTGCGCATGCGCCGGGGTGATGATCAGCGACACCTGTCCGGCGTGTGTTGTTTTGCGTGCCACCGCGCCTAGCAACATCGGACGGCTGGTGATGGCTTCCCGTCGTTTGCTCGGATCGGCCAGATGCATGAAGAGGCTCCACCAGTTATAGATCAGGGCGATGTGGCGCGCGGCGATCTCGCAGCGAGCCAAATCCTTGGTCACAAATCCGCCCCATCCCCATTGGTTTTTGAGTTCGTCGAAATTGTTCTCCATATCCGCTCGATCTCGATAAAGCTGGGCGATCGTCAAAACCTCTTCCGGGAGCGAGGTCACCAAGACCGCATACTCATAGCTGGGACCTTGCACCGGAAATAACCCAGTCCAGTTCAACAACAGTTGCGAGCCTTGTTTGAACATGCTGTTTTCCCCTGCTTGAGCCCGTTTGCGCCGTAGAACGATCACACGCCGCGAGCGGCTCCAACCCTGCAAACGCAAATTCCCTTCCTGCCCTTGCCAACCCTGGCCCGCACCAACCACGGTCTGGCTTCTTTGGGCAGTTCATCCACCAAACGCCACAACCCGGGTTGAGAGTGCAGAGCGGCGGTCTGTTTTCCCGGCTGAACCTCCACATCCAGAGCCAGCCGGGCGCTGCCCATGAAATAGCTGTGATACACGTGGGCGTAGCGGTGGTGTCCGGCCAAGACCGATAAAAACTGTGTCCCCAGCACATCGCGCACCTTGGGAGCATTGGGACTCCTATAGTCCAACGGACATTCCTCGACCCACGGATCAAATAAACCAGCCGTCTGAAGGAATTGACTAAAGAAGACCACCTGGCCCATCGGGGTCACCGGAGCATGCGGGTCCCATTCCACATGAACCCGACCGCCCAGCGTATCCAATGGCACCGAATCGGGCACCACCACGGC
>JAQBVM010000470.1 GCA_027623095.1 Verrucomicrobiota bacterium | reverse complement strand
ATGAGGTAATCCTTCACGTACGGATCTGTGCGGGGGGCGTCCCGAAAGGGACGTCCCTACCGCGATCCAGCAATTGGCTGGACAGGCCGCGTCGCATAATAGCTTTTCGTTCCGACTGCAGTTAGCGATTAAGCCGGGCCGAACTGTCCGGCGAGGGCCTTGGTGGCAGCGGAATGGTTTGAATTTCAACAGGGGAATTGTTGCCCGAGCTGCTGTTGCCGGAGTTATATTCCACGGCACAACCGCAGTTGGGGGAGGCCGCACAGCCGCAACTGTTGGCCGCGGCACAACCGCAGTTCTGCTTGCAGCAACCGCGATGGCAGCAGAACAACTGATCGTGAAGGCGGTGGAGCGGTGCCCAAATGTTGCAAAAAATGTGAGGCCGACAGCAGGAACTTCCACAGGAGGATGCACATCCGCGGTTGGCAGCCGCGGCACAACCGCAACTCGGGGCCGCAGCACAGCCACACGCTGGTGCGGCAGCACAACCACAGCGCGTGGCCGTCGCACAACCGCAGTTCCGAGCGGCGGATCGACAGCAACGGACGACACCGCAGCCGCACGCTGGGCGGGCCGCAGCTCCGCAGCTTGAGGCGGCGTCACAACCGCAACTGGCAGCGGCGTCACAACCATTACTGGCAGCGGCGCAACCGCAGCTACGCGTTGAGCTGCAGCAGTGGTTCTTGAAGATCAATTTCGAGCGGCAACAGCTAGAAGCGCCGCAACTTGATTCCGCGGCACAACCACAACTGGGGGCGTTGGCACAACCGCAGCTTGCGGCGATCGGACAGCCTTGGGGGCCGCAATCGCAACCGCTGCTCGCTGAATTGCTCGCAAAGGCAATGTTGGAGGTGGCGGCATTGGTTTCCGCCGCAGCCAGGACGAAACAGGCTGTTGCGACGAGCGACAATAGGCACATGCGCGACTTCATAACTAGGACTCCTTTACCCGGTCAGGCCGGAATGCGTTACGAAAGCATCTTGCATCCGATTCAGGACAGTTTCGATGCCATAACAATCTCATAGTGTTTTCCGAATAGACGAGACACCGCCACCGTCTAGGCGCCAGGTCGTGGCAGGCTCGCCGTTCTCGTGATCGTCGAAGCGGTGTTCTGGAATCAACTCTTCTGACGGTTTGAAGGGTGAAAATCCTGAATTCAGGTCCAATCATACGCGACCTACCGGCGTTATTGGATCGCGTGGATGCTCCTGGCAATCGCGTAATTACAACTGTTATGCGTCGGGGGATCGCGCCGAAGCGCTCGAATGGTCCGCTTGTTCCAGATCTACAAGAAATCACGAGTTGGAACTTGCCGGCGGCAGCGGTCAGGCCGATAATAGTGATGTTATGAATTCAGTTCTGCTACGGTTCGCGGTGTGCAGTTGTCTGCTGGTAACGCTGTTGCCGGCAGCGCAATCCCAGACTGCGCTCGAGAACGCCACTCGCGATCGTACCTACAAACCAACGCGAAGCTTGCCTCCCGCAACATGGGATGCGGAGACGGAACGACTCTTCACCGCCGACCCATTCAAAATCGTGCGCGGCGAGCGGCCTCGGGGCGGTGCGGCAGGTGCCCCGACGGGTCCCAACGTCGATCCAGACGGACCGCCAGGACCGACAAATGGTTCGTTCGCCTGGTCCGCGATCATCTCGGCGGACACCGTCACGGATGAAATAAAATCGCGATTACCCGAGCTGGCACAAAACGTCCAAACCGCGGGCGCATTCAGGGACGGCGGCAATCGCAATGTCCGCGTCCAGTACGCCGTGATCGCAGTGATGTTCGGCATAACCGCCGAGTACGATGTTTCGATCCGGTGGCAAAACGTGGCGGGGGGCGCTCGCGCTGCCTTTGCTCGCGCCGCGTCAAATGCCAAAGCGGCCGATAGCAACACTTACAAAGAGTCCAAACTGCGGTTCCAGGATCTCGACGAAATGGTTCGCGGTGGCACAGTTGAGTTCGAAGCACCGGAAGGTGAATTTGTCTGGAGCGATGTCGCCGAGCGCCGTGCGTTGATGAAACGACTCGAAGAAGCTCATCAAAAGCGATTGAGGCCGTTAACGGCAAACGAAACGGAATTCGACAAGAACCGCACGCAAGTAATACACGAAGCCGAGATAATCGCCGCGCTGGCACAGGTGATTCAACGCGAAGGGTACGAATACCACGACGACGATGACTACCTGGCGTTTTGCAGGCAGTTACAGCAGCAGGCGCGCGGAGTCGTTGAAGCAGCGAAGGGCAAAAATCTCGCAGAGGTGCAGAAGCACGTGGGCGAGATCTCTAAATCGTGCAGTGCCTGCCACGAGGGATACAAATAGCGGCCGCGACGCGCCCGTGCGGTATGTGCCCGCGCGGAATGTGCCGGTGCGGAATACGTTAGCGAGATCGAGTCTTTGCGATGCGATCCGGCGGACTGCCGTTGTTGGACGGCTGATAGAGGCTCTTTAGGTCGATCATCTCGGCGAGCCCAGCATCGACCAACTCGCCTCCAGAGACGTAGCGTCCCGGGCTGATCCAATCCGACATCTGGCTAAGATCAATGCCCAACAGCTCGGCGAGCAGTTCGTCCATGTTTTTTTCCAGTTGACCGAAATGCCGAGCCCACTCGGCAGCTTCGTCCAACGCAACATGCTCTTCGCTTTGCCACTTCATTGGGTGGAAAAGCAATACGCTATAAGGCGTCACCAGGCGACGACGACAAGCAGCGAACGGCCAGAGCGCAGCGGACGAGCATTCGCCGGTGACGATTCCCGTGGCACGAATGCCGCGAAGCAAGATCAATGTCATCAGGGACATGGCACAATAAGGGCTGCCTCCAGGCGAGTCGAAATACAGAGTACACTCACCGCCCGGATCGATGGACAGCAGCTTGTCGCACAATTCCGCTTCGCTGTCCGTCAAATCGCCGACCACGCCGATTTCGATCGGCCCCTCATGCGTCTTATCTTCCATTCCGATGTTCCCAGTCGTGTCCGCGAGCGTCCGTGTTGTTCGCTCTTGCCACCCATTGCCTGCCTACTGGCAGGTATAACTTGATTTTAGCTGGACGGCAAGAGTTTCATGGGTCCATCATAGGGCCTTGGACAGATTTTCGCCACCAGATCGACCGGAGTCCGTAGCTGATGCCGGTTGTAACGGTTCTGAGCGTCTCATCCGCCGTTAACAACGCCATTCGATTCACAGCCTGCGGTCCCGATTTGGTTCGCCTCAACTGGCAACACCGACATCTTCCGAGCCTTTCCACGTGGATTTGTCGTTAGTATAATAGCCATGAGTACAACTGCCATGGTGGCTTGCGCCTCATAATCGAAAGGCGCGCGACGTAATCGTCAGGCGTGCGACGGGAAAACGAGACGCGGATTTTGGACTTTCAGTCTCCGTTTGCGGTTGCGGGCAGACCTGTGAAACAGATGAAACAGAGGCCGGCAACAGAACTATGGGCATTCGATTTTTCTGTCCACAGGGTCACAAATTAAACGTCAAGTCCTTCTTGGCCGGTAAGACGGGCTTTTGCCCCCATTGTAATGCCAAAGTTGAGATCCCGCTGACTTCGACTCGCGATAGCAGCAAGGCATCTGGAAAAGACAATGCGGCTGCCGGCGATGGTCCCTTGGCGGTTCCCGTCACGGGCCCCGGACCTGGGCATCGAACGACTGCCCCGGTGGCCCAACTTGTCAACTCTCAGGGCCAAGGCAACCTGCCCGTCGCTCAGCCCGCCACGGTATTTCCGGCTGTATCGCCGGCGGCGTCTCCGGCCGCGGCACAGGGAATGATTGTCGGCCTGCCCGCTTCGCCGATTTCTGTTCAAACGGCGTTGCCACTCCCAAACGCTGCCATGCCCGGGCAGATGCCAGTCGCGGCACCTGCGGTCTCCGGCC
>JAQBVM010000469.1 GCA_027623095.1 Verrucomicrobiota bacterium | reverse complement strand
GGCTCCACAGAGTGTCGCCCCACCGAACTGGGGATTCATGGAGAGATCTGAAAAGTGAATGTTCGCGGCTTACTTCATTCGGTTGGGGCTCGAAACGAGCCGAGCCGCCGTCGATGGTTTCTTGGGCTGCTCTGCTGGATGCTGTTCGCCTCGACGCTGTACATCTTCGGCGAACAACGATTCCCGCCTCCGGAGTTCGAAAGTGGGTACGCGTTGCCCGCCACACAGACGCCATTGCCGCGGAGCATTCCATTCGAATACTTGGATGTGGCGGTTCTCGCCGCGGCGCTCGGGCTAGCCTGTTTCTTCTCGTTGAAGAAACGGTCGCGAGCCGGAATTGTCGGGCTCTCCATCTTTTCACTTCTTTACTTTGGATTCTATCGTAAAGGGTGTGTTTGTTCGATCGGCTCTCTTCAGAACGTCGCTCTTGGCCTGGTGGATCCACGGTATTCGGTGCCGGTGTCTGTCGCCGCTTTTTTTGTGCTGCCGCTGGCCGTCAGTCTTTTTGCGGGGCGCGCGTTCTGCGCCGGCGTCTGTCCCCATGGCGCGCTGCAAGATTTGCTGCTGCTTCGTCCGGTCAAGGTGCCGCGATGGCTCGAACAGGGATTGAATATTTTGCCCTTTATCTATCTCGGAGCGGGAATTTGGTTCGCGGCGACCGGGACTGCGTTCATCATTTGCCAGTATGATCCGATCGTTCCCATATTCCGGATGAGCGGCAGTTTCTTCATACTGATGGTTGCGGCTGTTTTCTTCGTGGGAAGCATGTTTGTCGGCCGTCCTTACTGCCGATTCCTTTGTCCGTACGGGGCGCTTTTGAAGCTGGGCGCAAGCGTTTCCAAGTGGCGCGTCCGTGTGACTCCAAATGTTTGCACGCAATGCCGGCTTTGCGAAGATTCCTGTCCGCACGGAGCGCTTCGAGAGCCGGTTCTCAGTTCGCAGAGTTCTCTTCGAATGCTGGGTGGCTCGATGCGGCGGGGCTGGTTTCTGATCTTGGTGCCCGCGCTGATTCTATTTGCGGGTTGGGCGGGATCGAAGTTCGGAAGGGTCGCTTCTCAAGTTCATCCCACCGTTGCGATCGCTGAGCGCATGCTCGTTGCAGATGAGGCGACGCCTGTGATCGCGAGTCCGAGCCGGACCGCGGAGAGTCTGGCGCTCAGGCGCGCCAAAGAGGATTCGCAAGAGGTTCTCCGGGCGGCAATTGAAATCCGCGGACGGTTTGTTGCCGGAGGATGGCTTCTGGGCGGTTGGATCGGCATTGTCCTCGCCGCGAAATGGATTCTGCTCTCCATTCGCGCGAACCGTGTTGATTTTGAGCCGGATCGCGGCGCCTGTTTTTCATGCGCCCGGTGCTTTGATTATTGTCCGAACGAACTCGTTCGCCGTGGACTATCGCCGGCAGCGTTAGCGGCACCCGTAGCGGGATCCTTGTTTGAAGGCACCAGTCAGGCACCTTCGGAAGGCCGCATCTCGTCCAAATGTTAACACCCGTTCCATCGAATCTCGGAGGACTCCCCGCGGCGGGCGGAGAATCAACGAAGGGCAGGCTGTTCCGGTCGGTTCAGATGACGGCGACTGTCGCGGGTTTGTTTTCCTTGATCGTCCTGAGCGCGATGGTATTCGAACGCATTCGATTGCGCCCCGTTGAGATTTTGCAGTCGGAAGAGATTGAGGCGGCGACCCGGCAACTTCGAAATGATTTATCGAACGAAGCGCTGAAACAGGCGGTGCGAGATCAGGATGCTCGGTTGCGATACCGTTACTTCCGGGAGTTGAGCGTGATGAGAACCGGGGGGTATTTGTTGTTCGGTGGATTGGTCGTCACGTGGTTGTCGATGAAGACAATCTCGCGTCTCCGAAGAAAACTGCCAATGCCTCAGCCGAAGAATGAGATCGCGGGAGAACAGGCGCGATCCGCCGTGCGAGCTCGCTGGACGTTGAGTGCGCTGAGTGTTGCGGGAGTCGCGACGCTTGCCCTTTTGAGCCTCGTAAGCGAAAGCAAATTGCCCGATCAGCTCGCAAGTCTGGATGAGAGCGCCGGGCATTTGCAGCCGAACCAGGCCTCGCGGAGCCCGGTGTTTCCTTCGCGGGAGGAGCTGCTCAATAACTGGCCTCGATTTCGTGGAGCCGGGGGCAATGGAATCGCGACGCGGACGAATCTGCCGGTCACATGGGATGTGGCGAGCGGCAACGGAATCGTTTGGAAAAGTCCGGTTCCCGGGATCGGATTTAATTCACCCGTGGTTTGGAATGACAGGGTCTTTCTGACGGGCGGTGATCAGGAGAAGCGCGCCGTGTATTGTTTTGACGCTTCAACCGGCTCGCTGCTTTGGACTGCGCCCGTGGAGAATGTGCCGGGAAGTCCAACGGAGTTGCCGGATATACCCGAGGAGACCGGATTCGCCGCGCCCACCGCTGCGACCGATGGACGCCGTGTGTTTGCGATTTTCGCCAACGGCGATATCGCGGCCATCGCGTTTGACGGGAGCATTGTCTGGACGAAGAACCTGGGTCTTCCAAAAAACTCGTTCGGGCACGCGACATCGCTTGTCGTGTGGCAGGATCGTCTTCTTGTTCAGATCGACCAGGAGGAGGAGGCGAAATCGACATTGTACGCCCTCGATGTGACGTCTGGGCGCACGGTTTGGCAGCGGCGTCGTCCGGTCGGGACTTCCTGGGCGACACCGATCGTGATCGAGACCGGTTCGAAACCGCAGATTGTCACGCTCGGTTCACCGTGGGTGATTTCTTACGATCCCGCGAACGGAACGGAGCTATGGCGGGCGGAATGTCTCGAGGGCGAGATTACTCCATCTCCGGTGTTCGCCGCTGGTCTCGTATTGGCGGTGAGCCCCTCAAATCTGCTGTTGGCAATCCGTCCGGACGGGAGCGGCGATGTGAGCGGATCGCATATCCAATGGAAGGCGGAGGGCGAAATTCCCGACATTACCAGTCCGGTGGCGCATGAGAACTGGGTTTTCACGATTAACAGTTGGGGCATTTTGACATGCTTTGCGACGAAAGATGGTTCGAAGCTTTGGGAACACGAACTGGACATGGACGTTCATGCCTCGCCAAGCATCGCGGGCAATCGGCTTTTTATTGTGGGCTTGGAAGGGCGAGTGATCGTGGTGGAGGCCACCGCGGAATTTAAGGAATTGGCGCGAACGGAAATGGGCGAGCGCATTGCCGCAAGCCCGGCGTTTGCGAACGACCGAATGTTCATTCGGGGCCGCACAAATCTTTTCTGCATTGGCGCCGCGACCGGCGAGCCGGTGGTTCAAACAGCCGCGAAATAGATATGGAAACAGGTGATCTCACCTTTGTGGAAGCCACGGTCGATCAGGTGGGCCGCCGAAGCGAAGCCGTGATTCCGGTTCTGCAGGCTCTCCAGGAGCACTATGGTTACCTGCCGGAAACGGCGTTGCGCCGCGTGTGCGAGATTTCGGAGATAACACCCGCGGCAATCTTGGGCGTCTCAACGTTCTACGACATGTTCCGCCACAAACCCGTGGGAAAAGTGATCGTCCGAGTGTGCCGCGGCACCGCCTGCCATGTGACCGGAGCGGAACGTGTCGAAGACGTTCTTCGGCAGCGATTGGCGATTCCCGAGGGCGGTGATACCGTGCGGACGGCGGCGTGAACACCAGGGAGAATGGCCGGTTTGAAATTCGCGGACATATTCGGCACGTAATTCGCTTACGGGAGCGCTTGCCTCAAGAGGCCGCGCAGTTCGCGATCTGCTGTCCCGCGGAGACCTGGGCCGATCTTGAAGAAGAATCGGAAGAAGGAAGAAAAGCGCTAGCCCGCGATGTCGAAGAAGATTCACGGAAGAAAACCCGGTTTTCAAACTGCCAGTTTTATCCTATTTCCGTTTCGCCGCTGGCAGG
>JAQBVM010000468.1 GCA_027623095.1 Verrucomicrobiota bacterium | reverse complement strand
CTTACCGGGCTGTTCCTGCTCTATGCGACCACGCCGGACTTCTACACTGACCCCAAGCACGGGATCGTGATATCCGGTGCCTTGCAGACCCGGATTGGCAAGCCAGAAGACCGCGAGCCCAAGGCGCTCGATACGGTGTGGAACTTGGACGCCGTGCAATACGACCTGAAGGACTATCAGGAGGTCGGTTGCAAGATTCGCGAGTTGTTTTCCATTGCCTACCCGGGTTTGGATGACGTTCTTCCCTCCGACAGCGATGTCAATGCGGTGGTGGCGGATCTTCACGATCTGCACCCGCAATTCTCGCAGGTCCGCTTCTGGCGCGTCCTCACCTCCACCCTAGTGCGCCAATTCAGCGATGCGATGGAGGGGGAAACGCAGCCCATCAAGAAGACCTACCGGGACGTGATGGAGGTTCTCAAAGAACTCTGAGCCGTGCAACCCACCGAAGCACAACGTGTCGTCGAGCAACTGCGGATGGGTATCCCTCCCGCCGGTTACACCAAGCATTTCACCGTCGGGCGAAGCCATGAGATCAAAGCACTGGAAACTTGCCTTCATGGGGACGGGGCGCCCGTGCTCCTGTTGCAGGCCAACTACGGCTCTGGCAAATCCCACCTGCTGCGCTACATCCGCGACCACGCCCTATCCGAAAACTTCGCGGCTAGCTTCGTGACTCTGGATGCCAACTCCGGCGTCCGCTTCAACCGAATGGACCAGATCATGGGGGCCATTCTCCGCAACATTGAGATCCCTCCCCATCATGGTCCAGGCGGGCTAGCCGGAGCGCTGGATTTTATCCACACGGCTTGCGAAGATGCTCGTGAGAAGCCCGGCGGGGCGAACGGATTCTGGAAGGAACTCACGAACGGCTGGAAGTGGGACTTCAGCGAGAGACTGGAATCCGCGCCCATGTTCGTCGCTCTCAGAGCGTGGTGCACCGGAGAGCAGCCGGTGCAAGATCTGGTGATCGACTGGCTACAAGAACCTGAGAATTACCGATCACAGAGGAAACAGTTATATACGAGATTGGTGGAGGGACTGCGCCCACACTTCCGGGACCCTCGTTCGGACATGCAGTTCTACATGGACAATGTTCTTTCATTCCATACCGATGGATACCGCGCCGTGTGGGATGGCCTTCGTGATGTAAATACGCTTGTCGCTGAAGCCGGTCTCCGGGGGCTGATCGTATTGTTCGACGAGTTCGAGGACGTGCTCACTGGCCTCACCAATGTTCAGTGGAAGGAGGCGGCATTTTGGAACCTTTTCCTGTTCATGGGCGGCAAGCGCTTCCCCGGAAGAACGTTTTATGCGGTGACGCCTGACTTTGTGGTCAAGTGCAAGGATCAGCTCTTGGAGAAAGGGCGCTTCGATTTCGATTATAAGCGATTCGACGAGCTGCCGACTTTCAAGATGAGTCCGCTCACCGGGACCGAACTGGCGGAGCTTGCAGGTCGCATTCTGAGCGCGCATGCCTGCGCCTACGGTTACCGACCCGAGGACGTGAGCCCGTCACAGGTCCGTGATCTCGTCGCGCACTTGTCCCGGTCTCCGGTCCAAGACCGGGCAAGACACACTATCCGCGAGGTTGTCAAACTTCTCGACACCATTATGGGAGATTCATGAGTGATGCGCGGGCGAACCTAGATCCAAGGATCGCCACCGCGTTTTACGGTGGCTTTCAGGAACTCAGGCCAGTGCAGGCTGCCGCAATCACGCCCTTGATCAATGGACGAAATGTGGTGATCTCCTCGGGCACGGGCTCCGGGAAAACTGAGGCGGTCACAGCTCCGCTGATGAATCGTTTTTGGATCGAGGCACTGAAGGAAGATCGGACGGTGATGCTCTACATTGCGCCAACGAAGGCGCTGATCAACGACATTGCCAAGCGCTTGGAATCTGTTCTACAGACGCTTGGCCTACGCGTCGGCATCCGCCACGGGGACCGCAATGACCTGGATCGGGCGGCAAAGCCCCACGTGCTGATCACGACCCCGGAATCGCTCAACGTCATGCTCCGCCGGAAGGAGCCGGTGCTCGCGCAAGTTCGTTGCGTGGTCATCGACGAGATTCACTTGCTCTTCAACACGCAGCGCGGCCTTCATCTCGCCGTGCTGCTGGGAAGACTGAGAAGGCTTGGTGGTGCGCCGCTGCAGTGGGCGGCACTCTCAGCCACCATGGGTAATCTGCAGGCCGTGTCCGAATTCTTCTTCGGGGCGGCAGAAAGAGCGGATTTCCTCCAATTCCCCGCAACAAGAACCATCGAAGCGCAGATCCGGATGCCGAACAGCCCGGGCGAACTCAGGAAGCTGTTCGTCAAGCTCATGGATGCGCCGCGTCGCAAGCTGCTGGTGTTTGCAAACTCCAGGAAGTCCTGCGAAAGCCTTGCCGCTGAACTCCAGCGTGCGCCGGAACTGGCATCGCTCGTGTTCACTCATTACTCGTCCCTATCGACGGATTTACGCGAACAAACCGAACGGCAGTTCGCGGAGGCTCCCTGCGCGATCTGTGTGGCTACCAGCACGCTCGAAATCGGCATCGACATCGGGGACATCGACGCGGTGATTTTAGCTGGTAATCCACCAAACATCGCCTCGTTCCTCCAGCGGATCGGCCGGGGGAACCGCCGGTCCAACAAGACCAATGTCATCTGCCTCTGCCAACCAGGCTCCGGAGCGCCGCGCGAGGCCCTTACTTTCGCCAGCCTGCTGCGGCTGGGGCGTGAGGGCCGCATGCCGATTGCCGGCTCCCAAAAACTTTGGGGAGCCGTCGCCCAACAATGTCTTTCGATCATCCAACAGCAACACAGTGCATATACTCCGATTTCCGAAATCGCAGCGGAAGTGGGAGCTCTTCCGCACATCGACCGCCCCGCTGTGGAGAGAATCCTGGCGGAACTGGCCTCGGCGGATCTTCTCCAGAAGCACGGATTCAAGAACCGCTATGGGGCCACCGACGGTCTTTGGGAGATGGAAGAGAACAAGATGCTTTTCGCCAACTTTCCCCTGTCTTCTCAAACCATCGACCTCCGCAGCGGCAGGCAGATTCTTGGCACCGTCCCTCGCCACAATCTGATGAAAATGAAGCTGGGCACGAGGGTGCGCTTTGCCGGCAGGGTATGGACGGTCAAATTCCTCGATCCGGCCTATGTCGAGGTTGAGGCTTCGGCAAGGAGGGGCGCGGTCGTCGAGCTCTCCTACGGCGGGTCGGGGGAGAGCGGCTCGGATACGTTCCATGCCAAAGCGCTCCTGGATTCCATCTTCGAGTTGGATGAATCCTCCAGTTGCATGTCCGCCCCGGTTTGGGCGCTCGTGGAGCCTCTGTTTGCCCGAATACGTAGCCAGGTCGGCCCGGATGCTCTGCCATTCGAACAGGCTTCGGGTGGGATCCGGTATTTCACGTTTGCCGGGCAGCTTGCCAACAAGGTCATTGCACGATGGTTCGGAGGAAACGCCAACGCGGAAACGGATCTCACGATCACCTCCTCCAAGCCACTGGATTGGAGTCGCCTGCCGATTGACTCGGCAGCCCTCCTAACCCAGGCCGAGGAGGTTTTCTACCCCTCCACTCACCAAACGGTGTTCCAGCAGCGTCTTCCCGTGGACATGCAGCGTGATGAGTGGTTGCAGGAATGGATTCAGGATCAGTCTATTAACTTAACCCTTGTGCGCTTAAAACACGCGCCTCCCAGGGAAATTCCAGCAGGAAACTTCAGTTTTTTGTCTTCCGTAAAGAACTAATGAAACGCATCCACGAAAGTCTCCATCGGGTGTTCCAGCGTCATCGCCTGGTCTTTTGGTATGACGCCACCGGCGAATGGGCGGAGACGTTCAAAGCCTACCCGGATGCCACCGTGACCAAGCTCGCCGTGGCCGCCAATGAGTTTGGCACG
>JAQBVM010000467.1 GCA_027623095.1 Verrucomicrobiota bacterium | reverse complement strand
AAGAAGTCTCCTTTCAATGTTCAATAGGGGAATTCGATCCGGCACGTCTGCGCCGACGATTCACCTCCTGGGGAGAATTGTAGCACGAAAGATTAGGGCGGAGAAGAGCACCGGATCAGGGTGTGGACATACTCCGACCGAAGCTGAGCAGTGCTGACCAATAAAAAACCCCTCTGGCAAGAGAGAGGTGTGGGTCAACGTGTCACCTCGGGTGTGAAAACACCCAAGCGCACGGACGGAGATGATTTTGATCTCATTTCGCCGAAGCGGCCTCATGGCAGTGGAAGGGTTGCGGGCCTGTCCGTGTAGTCCCACGGATAGACCGGACGGTCATCGTTCGCTCCACGGAACGCGACGCGCATCCCTTTTGGGAGGGCAAGCCAGACGGCATAGGCCAGAGTCTGGCTTTTGAATGACTCGACATCGCCGTTCGGGTAATAGAGCCGCGCCATCCGTGTGTCGATTGTGCAGATGATCTTCACGATACGCCCTCCTGCATGGTTGGCGGATTGTCTTCCCCCCTGCCGAGAATGAAGCCGGGGGCCTTTTGCGCTTGGGCCGCCGCTTGCACCACGAGAGTGCAGTCTTTTCGCAGGCGCTCCAGCCACGGGAACATCGTGCCTTCCGCAATCCAGAGGTTACGCGAGCTCGCGTCAGCGTAGGTTAGCCCAACGCCCCATCCCAGAGCGCGCCTGCATGCCGCGATGGTTGTCCCGGTCGTGACCACGTTGTCGATGAAGTAAACCGGCAGAGGCTCAAGCGGGCCTGCAGTGCGGATGATGGCGTGCTGTTCGACGGTGAGTCCGCGAAGTCCGCGCTTTCGGCGCTGGTAGGAGGATTCCACTGACCGGGTACGGCCGACCGCGCATTTCACGCGAGCGTCGGTGACTAACGTGGCGATTGTGTTTGCGAGCGCCATGTTGGCGGTAGTTCTTCCGTCACTGGCAGGTACCGGCACAAGCCAGCATGGCCCGTCAATGAGCGTCGCCATTTCCGGCGCCGCTTGTTGGATTGCGTCACTGGTCGGTATCTTCAGATCCCGGGACGTCCGGCGAATCGCGATCTCTTCCGGGCTTGGTGTGCGATGGTCAAGCGCGACATATTTGGCTACATATTTGTCATTCATGGTTGGATTCCCTGATAGATGCATGAGTGCTCCTGTGGTTAGCTTTGAGGAACAAATTGCGGCTCGCACAAAGGAGCCGCCTCCAATCAAGCATCGTACCATGAATGATTCGGACGGCGAAGGGCCACGAAGCAGGTCGAGGTGTGGATAAACTCCGGGCCAGGCAGAGCAGCGCCGACCAATAAAAAACCCCTCTGGCAAGAGAGGGGTGTGAGTCAGCGTGGCGGCTCGTGTGTAAAAGCACTCAAGCTCGCGGACGGAGACGGTTTTGAACTCCTTTCGACGAAGCGGCTTCGTGGCTTGTGCGCAGGATCGAACGGATTGATGACATTCCATTACGATCTCATGCCGTAACCGCCAATTCCTCGATTGAATTGGGCTGAATCTGCAATGCTTCGTCGAGAACCTCGTGAATCGCGTTCGTTCTCGGTGGAAGTCGCCACAGGTCGCCTTTGATCGTTTCCGTGGCGGCATTGAACAAACGCCAGGCCGTCTTTCCGGCTTCCACGAACTCAGGATGCCGGGGCGCTCTCCATTCTTTGAGCACGCCCGGAATGTCACTTAGGTTTAGCGCATGCTTGTCGTAGAACTGGATTACCAAGTCGTGTGCTTGCTGGTCTGAGAGGGGAGTCTCGCGATAGATCTCAAACGTTCGCGACTGAGTAGCAAACTGGACCGGCAACATGGCGATGGTCTGAGTGATCTGCCAGGACAGATCTCGGAGCAGATTCGTGGTGTGCTTCCGTTGGAAGGTGACTTGCGAGCCTTGAAACGAAAGGTTGTCGCATACGAAAACACTGGCGCCGATGCACAAGCCGGTGGAACAGGACTTGTCGTACGAATTGCGCAGTCCCAGCACACAGCCGTAGTCTCGTGTCGGGAACTCTGACAGTTCAATCCGCATGAGGCCGAAGAGTCGCTGGCCATTCTTGGCCAACGCGAGTTTTTCTTCCAGGATGGTAAAGCCCTCGGCGGCGACCTGCTTTTCGATCCGAGTCACGAGAGATTCGTAGGAGACCGGCACGTAGCTCACCGTCGCTGGTGGAACCGGCACCGCAAACACTTCGTCCCTGGACCTGAGTTGGCTGCCGCAGTGCAACATGAGGCCTTTCATACGGAGCCTCCATTCGCGCGGTTCTGAATTGATGTCGTAGTCATTTTGTTTACTTTCATTGTCCATCCACCTGCCAGAGCAGGTTGCTTCCGGTTGGGTTGCTCTCGCCGCGAAGCGCGGACGGTCATTGGTTTTGACGGCGAGAGTGGAGAACGCATTCCTCAACAGCGAGGAAGGCGAAATTAGAAATCCTGAAGCAACCAACGAGTGGGGAAAATCTTGCCCGATGTTGACGGCTGCTTGGACGGCCCTGAAGTCAACGAACTGTTGCTTGGGTATGAGACACTGCTTTCAAGGTTCAATGGGGAATCGCCCGCAGCGCGCGTGCGCCGGGATCAGTCAGGTTCTATGAAAATTGTACCACGCCCGATTACGTTCGAGCAATGTGTGGAACATTCCACGAGGTGAGGTCTGCGGGTGGAAGCTACAAGAGTCGTTGGCGAACCAAATCGTCGGCTAGCATCCGGGGCGAAACAATTTGCACTCCTCGGATGGTTTTGCCAAAGAACGCGCTGAAATCGGGTTCATCTCCCGTTAAAAGTCGAGCAGTCGTGCCGTCTCGTGCGGTCGGCCTGCTTTCCAATCGTAGGCGAGTGGGTCTGTCTCAGCTAGAGAATGACGGTCGGCGAAAAGAAATAGTCCGTGGCCACGTTCCAGGTTTTGGCAGGCGGTCACCAGATTTTCAACACGTCGAAGGCTGCTCGTGACAGTGATCACGCGAAAGCGGTGAAAGCCAAATCGAGAGCGATGGAGGCCTTGCGTCCAGGTGGCTTCATACGCGAGCAGCTTTCGGTAAAACGATGTCTGCTTAAGATTCTGGCGGATGACAGGCATGGTCGCTCGGTCGGCTTCGAGGAAGAAGAAAGCGCGATTGCGATCCGGAGGTTGACCCATGAATTCCAGGGCGAAGACATGATCAGGGACGATACCGAGTTTCTGCCGATTAGGCAGTGTGACACGCCAGCGAAACGGCTCCTGGTGATTCCGGAGATGATCGGGCAGTGGGATCTGGTCGCCCGTGAGCAGGTGAACGTCGCCGGATTTTCGACAGGCCAATTCCAATCCAACCATCACATCGGAAATCAGCAACGCGTGTTCGAGAAACATCCGTCCGATTCCACGATTTTCCAGGCTCGTGTTCAAATTCTGGGGGGCGGCATTGGACTCCTGCCTCAAGACGGCGGCCCCTTTGCTTCCAACGCCATAAACAATATGCCGTGAACCGCCTCGGTGGTAATAGTCAATCTGGGCGCGTGGCCGCTCCAGGAAGCCGTGATGGTAAAGCATTTGCAATCGCCGCAAGAGTTGCTGTGGACTGCCGCCGATGAGTGCGACGATGTGTGTGGAACGTAGAAAACGATACCGATAAACGCGTCGGATAATGTCCCGATCACGGTCTGTCAATTGAATCGGCTGGATTTCGATGACCCGTTTGAAACGGGGAAGACGGAAGAACTCCATCGTCTCATTTTAACATGAAAGAGTCCGCGAACGTAGAAGGTCACTTGGACTGACGAGTAACTTTGGGAGAACTCTCGGTCATTTCGGATTTTTTGAGCAAAGGCCAGAGGTCGATGCCCATCGCTCCAGTGATACGGAGCACCGTATCGAGTGTGGGTTTCCGCAACTCGCGCTCGACGCGACTAATCATTGTGTGGGACAGG
>JAQBVM010000079.1 GCA_027623095.1 Verrucomicrobiota bacterium | reverse complement strand
CGAGATTTTTTTCACAAAATTCCGGATTGGCGATTTCGAGACTCTAATGCGCTTGTTCTAGGGCTAGTGAGGATGCGCCGCGGTTCGGAAGCCAGCCGATAACCGTTGGACGGATTGAGACTATCACCACCGGTGATGGAGAGATCGATACGATCCGTGGCGGGAACGGACAGGATGTGCTCATTGGCGGGGCAACGGTCGATTGGATTGATGGCGGCGCGGAAGAGGATCTGATCATCGGTGACAATGCGGTTCTCGATCGAGTCCCTCGGGTCGGTAACTTTACCAATTCACTCTTTCAAACTCTGGCAGGCGCACGGATTTACGATGATCTCGGAACTTCGATGGTTGATGGCGTCCCGCGTAACGAACCCGACGGTGCGCCCGTTTGGGGTGATTTTACGCTGGCGCTTCTGGATCATTCGTTTGTGGAAGAGGCAACGCCAGGTTCGACGAGGTTTGGTGACGACTACCTTGCGGGAGGACCTGACGATGACAGGATCTTTGGTGGTCTGGGTCATGATATAATCCAGGGCGATGGATCGATCGATCTCAGTGTCTGGGCAGCCCGGCAGCCGGACGGCACGCTCCAAGTGGCGCCTTCGGCCGAGGCGGCGAGTGATGGCAACGATTATATCGAAGGCAACGGCGGCAACGACGTGATATTTGGTGGGTTGGGCCAAGACGACATCATTGGTGGAAGTTCTGAATTCTTCGGGTTGACGACACGCGGGCTGCGACCCGACGGGTCGGACCTGATCTTCGGGGGCGCTGGAACGGATCTCCAAAGAAATCATTCGGGAGATACTGCAAATACCGGTCACTCGCGCGACGCTGACACAATCCTGGGTGATAACGGAAATATCGTCCGGCTGGTTGGGACGAACGGCGTTGCGACCAATACATATGTCAGCTTCAATTACGACAATTACAGCGCCGCCAAGATCGTGGCCAGAGCCGTTCATCTTTTGGACTACACCTGGGGAGGAGTCGATTTTGATCCAACCTCTACGGCTAATGACAATGGGGCTCCGGACGAAGCCCACGGCGAATCGGGCGATGACTCGATCTACGGACAAACCGGAGACGATGTCCTGTTCGGCGAAGGTCAGGATGACGACATCCTTGGCGGCTATGGAGACGATTGGATCTCGGGCGGAACGGGTCAGGACGGTGTTTTGGGCGATGACGGACGGATTTATACCAGCCGCAACAGCGGAACGATAGCCGAACCGCTATATGGAATCAGCACGGTGGCGTTGAATGAGTACATCAGCACTCCTGGCAAGAAGCAGGAGTCCATCATTCATGCCGTTGGAGAGTTGAAGAAGACCTTCAACTTGACGCCGTTCAACGTTGATGATCCTAGCAGCGGAATGCAGGACAACCTGCACAACGCGCAGGATGCCGATGACATTATCTATGGTGGGTTAGGGGATGATTTCTTACACGGGGGTGCGGGTGACAATGCGATATCAGGCGCTGAAGCCTTGCCGGTGTTGGCCGCCCTGGTGTTCCCGGATGATGGAACGACAAATGTAGCTCGTCTCGACGGAGTGGTTGTGATCTTTGGATACGATTCGCCGTTGAATATTCACAACGTTCTTGGCTTCGCAGCGTTGAGAGCGGAGGAGTTTGGCGCTTATGACGAGTTCAATCCACGCGAGCGAATCATGGTGGAGGGATATGAGTATTTCTTGAACTTTGATGCGGCCGATGCGGGAGCGCCACAAGTTGGTACGATGGCGGACGGAAGTGCGGTTTACAGCGATGGCGATGACCGGATTTTTGGAGACCTCGGGAACGATTGGCTGGTCGGTGGCACCGGTGAGGATCATCTTTACGGTGGACGGGGCAACGACCTAATGAACGCCGACGATGACCTCGGGACCAATGGGGGCTTGAACGATGGCACGGACACACATGCGACGTACGAAGACATCGCATTTGGGGGCGCTGGCCGTGACGTCCTTCTGGCGAATACTGGCGGAGACCGGTTGATCGATTGGGCCGGTGAATTCAACAGCTATATCGTGCCGTTCTCCGCGTTCGGAGCGATGACGGTCAGTCGCACGCTGCAACCGCATCTGATGGAATACCTGTATGATCTGTCCGAGAGCGATGGCGCCGATCCAACTCGTTCCTTGGATACGGGCGCTAGCGCGCTCCGAAACGGCGAACCCGAGGGCGAACTCGGTCTGGTTCTACAGAAAGATCTCGACTGGCACGCTCAAACCGGTGCTCCCGATGATCCACAGCCAGGAAACATACCTGGCGGCCCGCGGGATGTACTGCGGGGGGCGGATTTTAACAACGGTAATGCAGGTGGATTCTCGCCGGACACCGGAACATGGATCGTCGGTGATGGGCGACTTGAGATCGTGCCTGACGTTTTAGGTGGCGATGCGGTCAGTGTCTTCGATGTGGACGAATTGCTACCCACCTACTTTGAGGTGCAAGCCACCATCAACGCGGGCAAACCGACCGGTGGATATAAGTCCAATGCCTATATCATTTTCGATTATTACGACCCGGCCGACTTTAAATTTGCCGGAGTGAATGTTTCGAATGATAAGCTCGAAATGGGGCATCGGGACGCCACGGGCTGGCATGTGGATGTGCTGACCAACATCCAGGCCAAGCCGGACAAAGACTACAACATGCTGCTGGCGATCAACGGGTTGACGGCCACGCTGGTGATTGATAACTCCGAAGTCTTCACGCACGCTTTCGCGCCCCGTGTGGATGCCGACGGCTTCAGTTACGGATTAAATATGGGAATGGTTGGCATCGGAGCCAACAACTCGAAGAGCAGGATCGACAACGTAGCCGTTCAGGTTCTGCCACCTGAGATCACGTTCCAAAGTGCTGAGGACTTTTCCGATGGAGTGGCGGACCTGCAAGGGGCGCCGAGCCCTGAGTGGCAGATCAGCGCTGGCCGGTATAACGCGATGCCTCCGGGCATCAACGAAACGACTCTCAGCACATCGGTGATCCTTGTGGCGCCCGCCTCTCTTCTGGAACTGGAAGCGACGTTGAGCACCGGGTCAATCGCCGGTTTTGCCTTCGACATTTACGGGCCGGAAGATTTCAAATTCGCCGCATTATCGACCGGCACGGATCAGGTCATCATCGGCCACTACACAGCGCGACACGGATGGACTGTGGACGCGGCCGCGGCTTGGAATCTGGTTGAGGGAACGGACTATGAGTTGAGCGTGTCATTGAAGGGTTTAACAGTGAGTGCGTTCATCGGGGAACAAGCCGTAGTCGGACACGCGTTCAATGGGCTGACCGTGGACGGGGAATTTGGGCTGATCGCCCGATCGGGCGCGGCCTCGTATGATCAGGTTACCATTCGAACGAACGATCCGGCATTGGAGGGCCTGGGTGACGAAGTGGAGGAGGAACCTCCGGCAGGATTGATAGCGCCGGTCGTCGATGCGGTGTCGGCAACTCCCGATCCGGTAACTGCAGGCAATTCATTGACACTCACTGCGGCCGGTGTTTCGGATTCGGATGGCATTGTTGTGTCGGTCGCCTTTTACCGAGACAGCAATGGAAATGGCATTTTGGATGAGAGCGCGGACGCACTGATCGGAACCGACACCAATGACAGTGACGGCTGGAGTGTCAGCTCTTTGACCGATGGATTTGTTCCGGGACCGCAGACCTATTTCGCCCAGGCCGTTGATAATGATGGACTGAGAAGCACGCCGGTTTCAGTGATTGGGCAGGTTGCGGGGGCTGCGCCGACGGTCGGCACCTATTTTAGCGCCGATGCGCCAAAGAGCATTCCTGGAAGCGGGCTCATAACCTCCACTTTGGTTGTGGCCGATTCCATTTCGATCCTCGATCTGAACGTCCAATTAAATATCGAACACGATCGGGATTCCGATCTGGATGTGTTCCTGATCAGCCCGTCGGGAACGCGAGTCGAGCTGTTCACCGATGTTGGAGGAGGTGGCAAAGATTTTGCCAACACGATCTTGGATGATGAGGCCGCGCCTTCCATTCAGTCCGGTGCCGCGCCATTTGCCGGAACCTTCCGCCCCGAAGGGAATCTGAGCTTATTCGACGGGGAAAACGCATTTGGCGGTGTCTGGATTCTTGAGATCACAGACGACCAGAGCGGCAAGAGCGGCACACTAAACGGATGGTCGATCAGCATCGAACATCTCTAAAACACGGCATGATCTTGCGGGGCAAACGGGAAGTCGCGTTGTCGAGGCAGGCCGGCAATTTGAGTCGCTGAAGAGCGACGCGGGACAGGATTGGTTCTTCGCGGACCGGGACGGTCAGGGATCGGACGACGATTTGAAAGACCCGTCTAATATCGAGTCAATCGATCTAATCTAAGGGCTGCCGCGGAACACAGTGGCAGTTTTCCACGCACTCTTCTCGCGAACCGGAATTTCGATATTGACCTCTACGTTCCACAAGGGATTGCGAGCGCTACCGATCTCAAGGATATTTCCGATATCTCCTCATTCCGAGATTCACCCATAGAAAGAAACGAAGAGAACGAAGAGCGATCCGTTACGACGGGTTAAGGGAACAAGATTGGGCTTCGCAGAAAACTGTCGCTACTCACAAAGAATATGGTTAACTGTCCGCATCACGATTTATGCATCCTGACGCGGAACATTGCGATTTGCCTCGCTTTTGGAGTGCGGCATCCGGATTCGATGCGCTTTTGGGAATGCTCAGTTTCCAATCTTTTGGGCGACGATTGATCGCGTTTATCTGTCTCTTTAGCCTTTCTCTCGCGAGTGCCTTTGCGTCGGACCAGCCGGATCGTCAGGACTTGAATGACTGGTGGTCGTTAGCGCCTCTGAGCCTGCCTCAGATTCCGGCGCTCAGCGATGAGGACTCGCTTTGGGTGCGGACGCCGGTGGATGCTTTCATTTTGGCGAAACTTCGAGAGGAAGGACTGAGCCCGTCGGCTGAAGCGGACCGAAAGACGCTCATTCGGCGGTTGTTTTTTGATGTAATTGGACTGCCGCCCTCTCCGGCGGAGATCGAGCAATTCGTCACCGATCCGAATCCGAAGGCCTACGAACGACTTGTGGATCGCCTGTTAAACACGCCGCGTTATGGCGAGCGCTGGGCGCGATATTGGCTGGACGTGGTTCATTACGGGGACACGCATGGCTATGACAAAGACAAACTGCGGCTGAACGCATGGCCGTATCGGGACTATGTGATTCGCTCGTTTAACAGCGACAAGCCCTACAGCCGTTTCGTATGCGAGCAGATTGCGGGCGACACTTTGTTTCCCGGTTCGGAAGACGGCATCATCGCCACGGGATTCATTGCAGCAGGTCCGTGGGATTTTGTCGCGCAGGCTGAAGTGCCTGAAACGAAGATCGATGGCAAAGTGGCCCGGCACTTGGATCGCGACGACATGGTCGCGACCACGATGAACACATTCGTGAGCATGACGGTTCAATGCGCACAATGCCATGATCATAAATTCGATCCGATTTCCCAGGAGGATTACTACGGCCTCCAGGCCGTGTTCGCGGCATTGGATCGGGCGGATCGGCCATACGACCTGGACCCGGAAGTGATGCTCCTGCAAAAAACGTTTGCTCAACGCCGCAACCGGCTCGCATCCCGAAAGAGCTCGCTGGAAAAGCAGATTGCCGAGTTGGGTGGCGCGGCGTTGGTTGAGATGAATCAGAAAATCGAAGCGGTTCGCAAACTAGAAAAGAGCGGGGCGCACGCTGAGTTCGGTTATCACAGCCAAATCGAAACGGACCAGAACGCTGCCAAGTGGGTCCAGGTCGATCTGGGGCGTGCGGTGCGAATTTCTCGGCTTGTGTTTGTTGGGTGTTATGACGATTTCAATGGTATTGGCGCTGGGTTCGGGTTTCCGGTTCGTTTTAAGATTGAGGTGTCCAACGACGGCGACTTTGCGCAACGAGCAAATCGGGTGTTGGATCACACGGGGGCCGACGTCACGAACCCGCTAACGGAACCCCAGACGGTGGAGCTCGGCGGAGTGGAGGCGCGGTTTGTCCGGGTGACAGCGACCAAACTCGCGCTCAGAAAGGACGATTTCATTTTTGCCGTGGGTGAGTTGAGTGTGATCGATGAGAATGGGAAGAACGCGGCCTTGAACGCGCCGGTGACCGCGCTGGATTCGATCGAGACTCCGCCACGCTGGCAGAGAAAGAACTTGGTGGATGGCATATTTTATGGCGCCGGAAAAGAGGCGGACGCGACCGAGTTGGCTCGATTAACGGAAGAAAAGCGAGCCCTGTTGAACCGTGTTGTGGGAGGGGTTGTGCTCGACGAGTTGGACCAAGTGAAGAGTGAAGTGAACCGCGTGGATAAAGAAATAGAAGAGCTGCCGAAGGGTAAGATGGTGTATGCGGGAACCGTTCATTATGGCAGTGGGAATTTTCGCGGCACCGGCGCCGACGATGGGAAGCCGAGGGAGATTCGGCTGTTATACCGGGGGAATGTGCTGACGCCGGGGCCCGTTGTAGGACCGGGAACCCTGGCGGTTGTCAAAGATTTGCCGTCACGATTCGAAGCCTGCGCGGATAAACCGGAAGAGGAACGACGAAAAGCGCTCGCGCAATGGATTGTGGATCCGCGGAATCCGCTAACCTGGCGTTCGATTGTGAATCGGATCTGGCTTTACCATTTTGGTCGGGGGATCGTCGATTCACCGAATGATTTTGGCAGAATGGGGCAATTGCCGACACATCCTGAACTGCTCGATTGGCTCGCCGCCGAGTTCCGCGACAACGGCCAATCGATCAAGAATCTGCACCGATTGATGCTCTATAGCGCAACCTATCGTCAGGTTTCCGCCTCGGATCCGGATCGAACGGCGTTGGACTCGGGAGATCGTTATTTGGCGAGAATGGAGCGGAAACGTTTGGATGCGGAGGCCGTTCGGGATTCGGTTCTATGGGTGAGCGACGCTTTAGATCAACGAATGTACGGACCTGGATTTCAGGATTTTGTGATCGAGAAACCGGAGCATTCCCCGCATTACGAGTATCACTTGCATGACCCCAATGACCTGCGGTCTCATCGACGTTCGATCTATCGGTTTCTCGTTCGATCGCAGCAGCAACCCTTCATGACGGCGTTGGATTGCGCGGATCCTTCGATGCAGGTCGATAAGCGGAGTGAGACCTACACGGCGCTTCAAGCGATGGCGTTAATGAACGACAAGTTCATGATCGCCATGTCAGAACGTTTTGCGGAATATCTAATTCGAAGTCACCGAGATTTGGTCGATCAGGTGCCTGCCGGTTTCGAGAGAGTCACCGGGCGCAAGCCGGATGAGGACGAAAGCCGGGCGCTGGTGGGTTATGCCCGGACGCACGGACTCAAGAACCTTTGCCGGGTGCTCTTTAATTTGAACGAGTTTGTATTTGTGGATTAAGGCTCACCCGGATGGTCTGAATGATGATGAATCACTCTCCTTTTCACCGCAACGCCTCCGCGCCGGGACCGATGTCGCGGCGGGAGTTTCTCTGGAATTCCGGAGGCGGTTTGGGCGGGATTGCCCTGGCCTGCATGCTCGGGCGCGAACGCCCGGTGAACGCGATGACATCGAGCCACGGTATTCTCGAAGGCGCGCTGCACCTGCCAGCCAAGGCGAAAAGAGTTGTTCAACTGTTCATGGGGGGAGCCGCCAGTCATCTCGATCTGTTTGATTTTAAACCGGAACTAATCAAGCGCCACGGTCAGAAATCCGATTTTGGTGAACATGTTGAGGCGTTTCAGGACGGTCTCGGTCCGTGGATGAAGCCCGTGTGGGATTTTAAGCCGTATGGCCAGTCCGGAAAACCGTTGAGCGCGGCGGTTGCCGATCTTGGACCTGTCGTGGATGAAATGGCGTTCGTTCACAATTTGGTTGGCAAGACCGGTGTGCATAGCATGGCGACCTATCTCCAGGCCACCGGTTTCCAACTTCCAGGGTTTCCTGGAATGGGATGCTGGGTCAGTTACGGTTTGGGAAGCATGAACGAAAACTTGCCGACGTTCGTGGTGCTTCCGGACCATCGGGGCTATGCATCGAACGGTCCCAAGAATTGGGATTCCGCGTTTCTTCCGGCGGAGAATCAGGGGACGGTGATATTCCCGGGAACCGCAAATCCGATTGCAAATTTGTTCCCAGGCAAGAATCAGTTCATTACCCGGAACAGCAATGAGGAGGGGTTAACACTGCTCAATCACCTGAACCGCGAGCACGCGGCGAGGCGGGAAGGGGACAGCCGTCTCGACGCCCGCATCCGGAACTACGAGCTGGCGGCCAAGATGCAATTGGCGGCACCGGAGGCGTTGGATATTTCCGGCGAACCGGCCTACGTATTGAAGATGTACGGATTGGCTCACAGCCAGAGCAGCTTCGCCAAGGAGATCAATCCAATTGAAGAACGGGATTATTTCGGAAGAAAATGTTTGGTGGCTCGCAGGCTCCTGGAGCGCGGTGTTCGATTCGTTCAGATTTGGTCGGGCAATGACAATGGATTTCCCCGGCGCAACTGGGATTCCCACGAAGACATTGAACGCGATCACGGCCCTCTGGCGATGGGAATGGCTACGGGCGCTTCGGCGTTGATTCAGGATCTCAAACAACGAGGCATGCTGGAGGACACGCTAATCCTTTGGACGACGGAGTTTGGCCGAATGCCCTCATCCCAAGGTTCAAAGGGCAGGGATCATAACCCTTACGTCTTTACCAACTGGCTGTGTGGCGGCGGAATCAAACCGGGAGTCACGCACGGCCCCAGCGATGAATGGGGATACAAACCCGCGGATCGATCCAATTCCACGCAGGTGTACGATATTCATGCGACAATCCTGCATCTTCTGGGAATTAACCACGAGAAACTAGCGCTCCGGCACAACGGTATTGACCGGCGCCTCACAGATGTTCACGGGCGCGTCATTCAGGAGATCTGTGCGTAGGCAGCAAGCATTCAATTGCGAGGTTTATTTGGCGAACTTGACAAAGAATCGAAAAGTAATTCAAAAGAGGCCCAAGCCTTAAACAAAACTATATGTACAATCCCAACACCGGAAACCAAACGGAACCTAATGTCCGCTCTCTTTGCGATTCACCGAAACGTCGATCATCCGCGTTTACTTTGATTGAGTTGCTCGTTGTCATTGCCATCATCGCAATTCTCGCCGGAATGCTCCTTCCGGCGCTCTCCAGAGCGAAGTCCAAAGCGATCAAATCGCTCTGTTTGAACAACTGCAAGCAGTGGGGGTTGGCGGTCAACATGTACGCCGGTGATTCCGATAACCGGTTTCCAGATAACACACAGGGTTTCGATCTGAGCTGGATCATGCCGAGCATGAGCAATTTTTGGAGCAATTACCTCATGGAGAATCGCCATGGAAAAACGGAACGGGACCGAAGTGATGTTCTGTATTGCCCGACCGACAAATGGCACCGGGCTTACGAGTCGCAAAATGTCCTTACCATCAATCAACCCCAGTTAATTGGGTACTTTTATTTGCCTGGGAGAAGAGACGGCGACGCCACTTTGAAAGGGCAGGCGGGAAGGTTCGGCACCGACAATTGGTTCTTTAGAAATCAGCTCGGAGGACGTTACTCGCAGGCGCCGATCTTAATCGATCGACTTCAAGGAATCGGTCCTGTAACCACGAACGTGTACGATCCCAGGCTGACGTGGACCACGGATTTTAACGGCAAGAAGGTTCTGACCGCGGTTCATCGTCGCCAAGATGGCGCTCCGGACGGCGGGAATTTCGGATTCGAAGATGGGCATGCCGAATGGTTCGCGGGTTCGAGAGTTGGATTGGGATGGAGTGGCGGGGCGAACTCCTGGCAATGCTTCTTTAAGATTCCCGTCGCCGAATAGCTACCGCTGGTGGAGAGTTCCGTCGGGCCTGAGGACATACATCGGACCGGGCTGCTCCGGGGAGTTCTTTGGCAAGTCGAGATTGCCGAGAGTGACGATTCCTTTGGCTGCCAAGATTGCCGTCGCAGCCACCAGCGCAATTTTGAACGGTTTGATCCAAGTCCTGGCTCTCGCAGCCCTCCATGTATCCGGCCAGCGAAAATGAAGTTGAGTTCGGCATTCGGAACAGCGTGCATGGTCTCGGAAATTCTCATGGCCGCAATGGCCGCAGAAAACGATCAGATGACGATTGCAGTTTCCGCACGCGTGGGAGAGAGGTGGGTTTGCGTGGTTGCACTTTGGGCAAATGGAGATTTGCACGTTGCCGATTGATTTGGAAAGTGAATCGATGTGAGCGGTCATATGAAATCCGTTGCCGCCAGAGACTCCAACATGATCGAACCGCTTCGTCAATTATCTTGGTGAATAAAAGTAAGATTGGACGCGCATTCGGGATCTAAACCACTAAGGCAGGTGATGAAACGGACGCGTTGGGATTGAAAATCTTGAAAAGCCCCTTCATGCTCCCTGGATGAAACGTTTCTGGCTTCTTGCTGCATCGTTGATCGGTCCGATCCTTTGGTCCGGATGCCAAGGGTCGGAGGTGAAGCCTCCGACTCCTGTCACGGAACGGAGATCTCCCAGCAAAGCGCAACCGAAGCTGCGTACGGTTAAGCTCTGGCTTGGATCCGAAGAATTGATCGTTGAACAAGCGATTTCACCCAAGGAGATTGAAACGGGCATGATGTATCGTGAAAGCATGGAGGAGAACGAGGGGATGATTTTCGTGTTTGCCGAGCCACACCGAGCCTCGTTCTGGATGCGAAACACGATTCTCCCTCTCTCGTGCGCGTATATCGACGGCGCCGGTGTCATTCGTGAGATTCACGACATGACACCGCTCGATGAATCGCCGATCGAAGCATCTATTTCGAATGTCCAGTACGTGCTGGAGGTCAATCAGGGATGGTTTAAGCGGCATAATGTCGCACCGGGAGTCGTGGTACAATCGGAAGTTGGGACTCTGCGGAAAACATTCTTCGGAGTCGATTAACCGGCCTTGCCTACGGCACTTCGAATTCGATCGAACCGAGCTTTCCGAAATCCGCCGAGTAGTTTCCTTTCAGGCCCGGATGTACTTTTCCAAGAGCGCCTGAAATGACGAGGCTTCCGGCTCGGATAACGTAACCCTGGGACGTGATCTGATTGAGCAGGATTCGGAGATTGTGCCATTGGCCGCCGTTGACAATGCCGCCGCTTGTTTGGTGGAGGAGTTCGTCGTCGCGTTTGATCGAGATACGGATCTGATTGGGTTCCACATCGCCCGGCTCGGCTCGTGTTCCGACAATGTACCGTGAAGATCCGACATTGGACGCAACCGTATCGGTCACTGCCATCGTTCCCATTTGGTCACTGTAGTTAGCCGGGAGTTCGATCACAGGGACGATTGCGGCGACGGCGTCGCGAGCCTGTTTGTCACTGAGAATCTTGTAGGAAATGTCAACGCCCACAATGAACCCCAGCTCTGTTTCGACCATTGTGCTTCCTGTCGTGAGAGAGGAGATGGTCGGATTGTCATTCGCGTTCAACCAGCCAGAGCGGAAAAGAACACCTGTTAAGGGGCTTTCTATTCCCATGCTTCGCTGGGCTTCTGCGGTCGCCCCGGCCCCTTTGAATCCGGCGATGCGATCGTCTTGAGATGCACGGCGCGCAAATCGCTTTTGGGCGACATACGCATCCTCGGCAGTTGCGCCGGGGATTTGCGCCGAGAATCGCGGCAATGAACCGCCTGACGCCAATGCGCTTGAAAATGCCCGTTCGTATTCTCGAACATTGGCCGGGTCGAGAAAACCCTGGGAGCGAGACCAATCCAGGAATAGCTCCTTCCATAATGGGTTGAAAGCCACGCCGCAATCTCACCGCCGGCGGAAAACCCGAGCACTCCGATCCCGTTCGGATCGATTCCCCAATCTCCGGATCGGGATCGGATCAGGCTCAGCGCCCGCTGAGCGTCCTGCAAGCCGCTCTTGACCGGCGCTGGAACTCGGTATTTGAGTAGAAAAACCGTGATATTTTGTGAAAGAAGCCAATCCGCCACTTCGAAGCCTTCATGCTCGATAGCCAATCGCTGAAGCCCTCCGCCCGGACAGAGCAGAATGGATGCTCCGGTGCGGTGTACTTTCGAAGGCAAATAGACTGAGACAGTGGGTTTTGAAACTCCGGTGATTTGATAAAAAGGCCTGGACCTGCCCTCAACAATTCGTTCCTCTCCGACATTGCGGCTTTGATCCGGAGCGGCTCCTGGCCAGACGGAAAACACTTCGGAAGGTTCGGAGGCGATTGTGTTGTTGTGGAGCCACGCAAAACCGGACACAGTCGCTAGCAGCAAGGCAAGAGCGTGTAGTTTCATAACGGATACTGGTTGCGAAGACTTTTAGACGGACTTCTCGAATCAATCAAGACTCGCAACCGTGGATCGTTCGATGAAACTTTTCCTTTGACACGCGGATCGATTAAAGTTGCCATCAAGCGAAATCTGTTTTTAGGAATATTATGAAAAGAATTGTTCGACTCTCGATGCTCGCCGCTGTGTTACTTTCCGGATTTGTTTATGCCGCCGAAAATGACACACGATGTTTTGAATTGCGCACTTACACCGCCGCTCCAGGAAAACTGGACGCTTTGCTCGCGCGGTTCCGGGATCATACCTGCAAGATATTTGAACGGCACGGGATGGTAAATGTGGGCTACTGGGTGCCGCTGGATAATTCCGAAAACAAGGTGATCTATCTTCTCGCCTATCCCGACAAAGAAGCTCGGAATAAGTCGTGGAAAGCCTTCATGGCGGACCCGGATTGGCAATCAGCTTGGAAGGCTTCGGAACAGGATGGAAAACTCGTGGCGAAGGCGGAGAGTGTTTTTCTTTCGGCTACAGATTATTCTCCTTCGATTGCAATCTCCGCTCCTTCTGAACCGCGAACATTTGAATTCAGAACCTACACGGCGTCTCCGGGAAAACTGGAATCATTAAACAAACGATTCCGAGAGCACACGGTCGGATTGTTTGCCAAACATGGAATGACTCAGGTTGGTTATTGGAATCCGATGGCGGATCAAAAAGGAGCTGACAACACGCTTTTCTACATCTTGGCTCACGAGAGCAAGGATGCCGCCGCCAAATCGTTTGGCGCTTTTCGACAAGACCTGGACTGGCTCGCGGCAAAAAGCGAATCTGAGAAGAACGGTTCTTTGACGGTCTCCGGAGGTGTTAAATCTGTTTTCGCGAAAGCAACGGATTTTTCGCCGATGAAGTAGGTCCGGCTCGAGGTTTCCCTAAGATGGGAGGGTGAGGCTCATGCCGAACCCTGGAATCCACCGAAGTATCGGTTCGACAGGAAATTCGGGGCTTCAAAATGGCGCGGCATGAGGCTTATGAACGGAGCGGGGACGGCCCGTCCCCGCCATCACCGGTTACACACTATGAACAAACCTTCCCCATTCCGTTCTGTGTCCGGATTCTCTCCGAAAGCTCTTCCGCTGGATAAGTCCAGATTTCGGCTAGAGTTGGATGGTAGTGGGGCATCGCCGCCAATTCATGAACGGTCATTCGGTTGTGCATCGCGGCGATGATTTCGTGGATCAGTTCGCCGCCCACCGGACCGACTGCGCTGCCGCCGAGGATTTCTCCGGAGGTTGGATCTGCCAACAGCTTCACAAACCCATCGAGCGCTTCCATAATCAATGACTTGCCGTGGTCGCTGAAAGGATAGGACGCGGCTAAGAAGTCGATCCCCCGAAGATGCGCCGCCTTTTCGGTCAGACCCACAACGGCGACTTGCGGTTCTGTGAATACAACGTTTGTGAGCAGCCGGTAATCGAGTGACTTCCGCTCTTTGGGGTCACCGGCATTCGCGATATTGTGAGCAGCCGTTTCCCCTTGCTGAATCGCGATGTGAACAATCTCGTGCAAACCTGTGCAGTCACCAGCGGCGAAAACGTTTTCCGCCGTCGTTTGCATTTCCGAGTTCGTGACGATCCGCCCCTTCTCGACGGTCACTCCCGCCGCACCAAGGTTGAGTCCCTGGACGTTCGGAATCCGTCCCAAGGCGAATAGAATTTCATCGGCGGAAACGTTCTGTTCGGTTCCGTTGTGTTCAAAGGCAACGGCCTTTAAGCCTCCCTTGCGACGGGCGTTAATAAGACGGGTATCCGTATAGAGATCAATTTTTTCGCGCTGGAACACTGTCTCGATCACGGTCGCCGCGTCGGTGTCCATTTCTTTGAGGATATGCGGGCTCCTCTGGATTAGGGTGACGCGCACGTCCAAACGCGCGAAGAACTGCGCAAATTCAATCGCGATGGCGCCGCCTCCTAATATCACAAGCGATTTTGGCAACTGCTCCAGAGACAGCGCTTCGTCGCTTGTGATGTACCCGATTTCCTCCAACTGAGGCATGGGAGCGGGCGCGACTATCGAACCAGTGCAAATGATGAAATACTTAGCCGAGATCGTTCTGCCGCTATCGAGTCGAAGGTGGTGCTTGTCTTCAAATTGCGCGTTCCCGCGGATCAGCTCGAAGGTGCCGGACTCCAATTGCTGACGTCGATATTCGGCGAATTCGTTGATCAACCTGCGCTTGCGGGCCATGATTTCCGGGAAACTGAAACTTGCGTTATTAGCTTGGATGCCGAAGCGGTGCGCGTTCCGGACTTGATGCACCATTTCTGAAGCGTACAGAAGTGCTTTTGTCGGCATGCAACCGCGCAAGATGCACAACCCTCCCACTTCCCGGCCTCCCTCAAGGACAGCAGTTTTGAGCCCGTTGTTCACCACGGCCCGAGCGGCGGCGAATCCTGCACTGCCGCCGCCAATCACGGCAACGTCGAAATCATTTGCATGTGCTGAGTTACTCATGAGTCACCTCCCGAAAGCGTTTCGAAGCTGGATTCGAGATCTTTTGATCTAAACCAGAGAGTCCCGGAAAAGCAAGCGCACGGTCCTTTGCCGCATGGCGCTCGGCGTTTTACCGAATACATCGTCGAGGAGGGATGGTAACTGCCCCATTTTTTCTGAAACATACTTGAAGAGCTGCCGGGGATTGACATCAAGGAGAACGGACAGGATCATTCGGCCATGGAAAACACCATATATCCACGAAGTCCGCGTGAGGTGATGGCGGGGTGGACTTACCTCCCTCGATTTGTGGACAAGATTCGGCTTCACCTGGCCGGAAAGCTTCCCCCGGATTATCAGCCAAATCTCTGCAAAGGATTTGATGGCGCATGGCTGAAGGCGGCCGGAATTACCGCCGAGCAGTTCATCGAAGTGGTTCGGAACTCAATTACAGACGGTGAGGTTGCCGATTGGGTGGCCAAGAATATTGCGAAGTCTGACGCCGAGAAATCGGCTCATCGGGATGCGATTCTCAATCACGGGAAGCAGGACGACTCGGAGCTGAGGGCGCGTCTGAAGATGCGAAAGGATGAATCCGGCCTCGGGAATCGCGACGAGATTCAGACGTTTGTCGATTTTATCGACGCTGATGAGAAACGGATGTGAGTCGATGAGAAACATCGCGACAACAGTCATCATCCAATGATCCATCTTCGTGATTAGTGCCAAAGCGTGTTCGACAGATTCTGCCTAGCAACCGGTTTATTCAAAAAACTCAGTGTAGAGTTTTTTCGTGGCCTGGAATCCGCGGTGGATCAAATCGAGGTCTGCAACCAAACTGAACAGTTGGCAGCCAAGTTCGCGGCATTTTCCGGCGTGTTCAGGGCCGCGGGTTAACGCGCCCCACGGTTTTCCCGCCGCCTTCGCACCGGCTGAGACCTGTTCCAACGCATCAATGCACTTAGGGTGCAGGACTTGTCCGGGAACTCCCAGCGTGCAGGCGAGATCTCCGGGGCCGACGAACAGTGCATCCACTCCATTCACCTCGGCGATGGCTTGCGCGCAGCCTACAGCCTCGGGGGTTTCAATCTGAATTGCCAGCCACCGATCTCGGTTGGCGGATTCAATGTGTTGCTGTTGATCCACAGTGCCGTACTTGGCTTCGGAGTTCGCTAGAAACAGACCCCGTGTTCCCATCGGCGGGTACTTCGCCCAATCGACGACTTGTTTCACCTGATCGACTGTTCGAATCTGCGCGACCATGATCCCCTCCGCGCCGGCTTCCATTGGGCGCATGATCGTTCCGTAGTCGATCGGAGGAACACGAACGAAACACGAGAGATTGGACGCCCGGCATGCCATTGTCATGAGCTCAATCTGTTGGTGTGGGATAGCGGAGTGTTCTTGATCCAGCCAAAGTCCGTGAAAACCCCCGACAATCCCGGCAATCTCAATGAATTTTGAGCTAGCTAAGCTTCCGAATGATAGGACCCGGACAATCTCGTTGTCCGCAAGTCGCTGTTTGATTGTTTTTGTCATAAAGTATCCTCTGATTATGGTGCGATGGCCGGGAATTGGAACCACTGGGTCGTATCAGAAAGCGATTCGAACCGCAACTGATTCAAGAAGGCTGCTGCGTCAGCAGCATCTAGCGCGCAACCGGACGCAGTATATCAAACGAAACTGCTCCTAGGCGCGGGTGTGTGGCTTCGCCGATTCCCCGTTTGCGCTGCAACCGGCTGAAGCTGGAACTTCATACCTTCCAAAACGAACCGCAGTGCCGAGACCGAGACCAGTTGACACGAACGGAAAAAGCCAGGTAACTACAGTGCGCTGGCTATGAACACCCAGAACAGTGAACCTCAAGAGTCCCCCGCGTCCCCTGATTCGTCCCCTCACGAAAGAGACGCGGCCCGAATCCGATTGAAATTAGGCCGCAACGATCCCTGCCCCTGCGGCAGCGGGAAGAAATACAAAAAATGTTGTCTGCCCAAAGACCAAATCATCGCAGTCCGGCCGACGGCTATAAAACAATCCGAGGCGGAGGAACCTGCCGCAAGAAGTGACGAAACGTCCAAGTCGGACGTAGCTCACCCAGATGAAGCGGCCGACACCCCTTTCCCTTCGGAGGCCGAGAATGAGGGCGATTTTCAACACCCTGAAATATCGGATGAAGAGAATCGGATCGCCAACGAGTGGTGGGCTCAGGTTAGAGAACATTACATTGAGAAGCCCGACGGTGGGGAAGTTTTGTGCCGGCTGCACGCTTTTCTGGACGGACACCCCCAACTTTTTAAGTATCTCGACGTCGAGGATGAGATGCTTCTGGAATTGGAGTCGATGCTTCGCAAACAAGGCCGGAGCCGCGATTACCTGGCGTTGCTTCGGAGGGTGCGGCTAGAACAACCGGAGGCGTACCGTCGTTGCTTCGGCTGGTTCGATTACGCACTCATTGCGGACGCCGTCGCGCGCGGCGCTTTGGCCGAGATTCCGCCCTATTTTAGCTTCTTCCAAGAAAAAGCCGAAGACGATTTCGGGCATCTGTCCCGCGTTTTCAATCTGCTCGCGTGGGCTGGCTGCGAATCTGAAGTCTTCGAGCTGGCCGAGCGCACTCTGGACATCGATCCGGACGGAAACAACCGGGCGCGGGACGTGTCCGCCAAGTGGCTTTGCCTGCGCGAGGCGCTCCCGTTCCTGAGCGCCAGGGCCTGTTCCCCGGACGATGTGCGGGGGCTGCTTTCGGTCCAGCGCAAAGTTCTGGGATTGAACCCCGATATTCGGGACGATTCCGATTGGGCGCGCCATCAACTCGAGAGCGCCGCCCGCGATGCGGAAGAATGGAAACGGCCCTCGTTGCCCGGTCCAGGCGGACAAGGTTACTCGGATGTCATGTGGAATTTTGCCGGATGGCTGGTCCACTACCGTGGGTGCGTGTGGGTGTCGGCAGTCTGTTTGGCGCGCCTGGCGTGGGAACATTGGGTCTGGCCCTCCCACGAATCTCGACCCAAGCACCCGTTTCAGATGAATGATGATTCCTTGACACGCTATTTCAATTGGTGCGATGGCGGCGATTCGTGGATTGGAGGGGTGGAACCGTTTGCATTCATCCAGGCCATCGCATGGTTCGGAGATTACCTGACCGCCTGCCAGAACGGGAACGAATCGAACGGAACAAACGTGCGCGGCATTTGTGCGAAACTCCACGCTCTCGCGCTTAAGAACCACTCGCCGGAGAACGCGGCCCTGCGTCTTTATCCGACGCTCGATGCGCTCATTGGTGGCCTGAAACGGTCCCACGCCGGCGACGGACCGAACGGTTGATCCGTCTGCCCGGTTGCGAAGTGATCCGGCTCGCGAAATCGCGCAAGAATCAAGCGATTAGCTGCGGCGTGATAGTGGTTCCGAAACGGAACGAATGAATTCACTTGTTGGCAGAGTTCTGAACTCACCCATTCTGGTAATGGCATCCATGGGTCGATTTGTTGCGATGGGTTACTTCTTCGGCTTCTTTGGCGCGGCAACCTGCGCGGTAAAGGGCTGGGGTTTTACATCGGCGGCGAGAAATTTGGCGGCGGCCGGGTCGTTATTCTGTTTGGCAAACTGTGCCGGCAACTCGCGGTGGGCCAGGAGAATTTCGCGGTGCTTTGAATCGGTCGCCAGGTTGATGCTTTCGCCAGGGTCTTGCTCCAGATCCACGAGGGATTCGCGCTGATGCCTCATAGAACACCGTCTTTTGGTTGAACCCGTGCGCGCCTGCGCATTCTTCATGGAATAAACACTTTTTGATAAAGCGGTTTGCCGGCAACGGAATAGAAATCAAAAGCCAGCGAGCGGTCATCCGGCTTGTAGCGCACACTCATGAAACCGCCGCGGCTCGCGGAGTATGGACGCTCGACGCCTTCGTACAGCGGTGGCACGGCCTGCACATGGTCGTCGCTCGTCGGCCCGCAACTGAACTCGTGGATGGCGCGGTCGTTGCGCCGGTCAATCGAGTGATACTGCCAGTGCCGGTCGCCGCACATGATCACGACGTTGTTCAGCTTTTGGTCCTTGAGCCAGTCGAGAAAGGTCTGCGCCTCATGCCAGAAGCCGTTCAGGTTTGCGTGATTGTCACCCTTCATCAACCGATCTGGACCCATGATGGGGTTCGGCGCGACGATGATGCGATGGTCCGCGTCGCTCGCAAGCAAGGTCTCCATCAGCCAGGCCTTTTGTTCCCTGCCCCAAATGGATTTATCCGGACCGTCGGGCATGTCGTTCGGCGAGCGGAAGTCGCGGTGCTCGAGCATCCAAATTTGCACTCCCTGGCCCCAGCGCACGGTGCGATACGTTTTCTCTCCCATGGGAAATACCCGTTTGAAGACGCGAATGCCTTCCTCGTGCGTGAGCCACGCGACATCGAGTCGCTGGTTCCCCCGGGTCTCGGTGAAGCGGGCGCCGGGGTCGGCATTCTTGCTGCCCACCCACTTGCCTTTCATGAAAGGATCGGCGTCGTTGAACCGGTAATCATGATCGTCCTTCATGAAGTAACCGCCAACGTGCCGGTGATACTCCTTCATCGCGGGCAACCCGAACATTTTCTGATACGCCTGCCATGCCTCGGCGACATTGCGCGCCAAACCTTGACCGTCATAATAAACCGTGTCGCCCGCCGAGACGTAAAAATCCGGGCGCTGCGCCGCCATTGGCAAGTAAGTGGATTCGCCGCGGATATCCTGGCAAGTCGTGACCTGAAACATCACCGGCGCGCGCTGGTCGGGCGGCGGTGCGGTGAGGAAGGAGAACATGTCGGACAACTTCGCCTCTGCCTGCGGATCGAGGCGGAACTCGACGCGATAGTAATGTCGGCGCGCCGGTTGCAGGCCCGCGAGCTTAAACTGAATGGAATGATCCACTTCTGGCTTGGCCGCCTCCCAGCTTGTCGTGGCAGCAGTGCGCAAGTCCTCCGAACTGCCGTAATGCAAGCGCGCCTGTCCTTCGCGGCCCGGAATCAAACCTTGAGCATCCTGTCCCAGCGTGGCGGTGAGCCGGACGAGCACGATGGCTGAGCGGTCGGTTATCTCGCCGGCCTTCACCCCGCTTCCGATGTGTAGGTCCGGCGGAGTGTTCTGCTGCGAGAGCAACGGGTTCGCAGCAAGGACCGTGGCCAGTGCGGCAATTGGGAAAACGAAACGAGTGGAGTTCAACATAAAGGTGTTGATAGCAGAAGACATTTAAAAATCAATTCCGGGTGGAGTGCGGGTTCTCATACCAGATTACGGCGAGATTCCGCTCCTGAATGGGGGATCTATCCAATTCCCCATCACTTTCAACTTTCACACAAGCGCGTTCTCGGTAGATTCGGGACGATGAAGACACGGCGCGCAGGTTTCATAATCTTGTCCCCCGGGGTTCTTACAACCGTTTTCGTGATATCCTTTTTGAGTGTTCCGATCTCGGAAACAAGCGCCGCTGAGTATTCTCGGAGACCTCACGCAGTGGTTCAACAAGCGGCGCCCGGAGACGCCCGATGGACTTCAGGATTCTGGGCCGACCGGTGCGAGACTGCCCGCACGCAGATTATTCCAAGCATGCAGCGATTGATGGAGGGAACGACCCACACGCACTTCCTTCGAAACTTTGAAATTGCCGCCGGACTTGTCGAGGGGAGTTCTCGTGGGGCTTCGTTCAACGACGGCGACTTCTACAAGTGGATGGAGGCGGCCAGTGCGACGCTGGCAACGGAGAGAAACCCGGATCTCGAGAAGCGATTGGATGAGATTATTGCCATCATCGCACGAGCCCAACGGGACGACGGCTATATCCACACCAAGGTTCTCATCAAACGACTCAACGGTGATACAAATGCGCTGCCTTTTCAGGATCGGCGTAACTTCGAAATGTACAATATGGGGCATCTGCTGACGACCGCCTCTGTTCATCATCGAATCACGGGTCAAACGAACCTCTTGTCGATCGCTCGAAAATCGGCGGACTTCCTTTACGAAAACTTCAATCACGCATCCCCTGAAGCGGCGCGCAGTTCGGTTTGCCCCTCGCACTACATGGGAATGATTGATCTGTATCGTGCCACCGGAGAGCCGCGATATTTGGAACTCGCGCAACGATGCTTCGAACTGCGTAGCCAGATCACGGATGGCGGCGACGATAATCAGGATCGGATCCCGTTCGAAGAGCAGCGCGTCGCGATGGGGCACGCAGTTCGCGCGAATTATCTCTATGCGGGCGCGGCCGATCTTTATATGGAGACAGGAAATCGCTCCCTTTGGAATCCGCTGGAACCAATCTGGACGAATCTGGTTTTCCGGAAGATGTACATCACCGGAGGATGCGGGGCGCTCTATGACGGAGCTTCGCCAGACGGATCAAAGGACCAGGGAACGATAACCAAAACCCACCAGGCTTACGGCCGAAATTATCAGTTGCCCAACACGACGGCTCACAGCGAAACGTGCGCCAACATCGGAAACGTGTTGTGGAACTGGCGCATGTTTCTCGCGACGGGGCAGGCGCGCTATGTCGATGTCGCTGAGCGGGCGCTCTACAATAGCGTTCTCTCTGGCGTTAGTTTGAGCGGAACAAATTTCTTCTACACGAATCCGCTTCGAGTCACCGATCCGCTGCCGGCCGACCTTCGTTGGTCGCGCACCCGGGTGCCGTTTGTCAGCTCATTTTGTTGCCCACCCAATCTTGCCCGGCTGTTGACCCAGACTTCAAACTATGCCTACTCAATATCCAACGACTCCATTTGGTTGAACCTGTATGGGAGCAGTTCATTTAGCACCCGGCTTGGGGATGGGAATGCCGTCAAACTCAAGCAGGAAACCGAGTATCCATGGAACGGGCGCATTCGGATCACCGTGGAGGAAAGCGGAGAAAATCCATTCACGGTTAAGTTGCGCGTTCCTGGATGGGTTGAGGATTATTCGGTTCATGTGAACCGGCACCTGATCGAGAATCCTGTAACAAACGACGGCTATATCGAGCTGCACAGAACTTGGAGTACCGGTGACATCGTCGATCTCGTCCTGCCAATGGAAGTGCGACTGATAGAGGCGAATCCGCTCGTCGAAGAAACGTTGAATCAGTTGGCCGTCATGCGAGGGCCGGTTGTTTACTGTTTGGAGTCACCTGATCTCCCTGACGATGTCGGCATCCTCGACGTGTCGATTTCTGAGAAAGAACCCATTCTCGCGCGATTCGATTCCCGCATGCTTGGAGGAGTCGTGATTCTCGAAGGCGCGCTTTACACGAAACAGCCCGCCAAGTGGGAAAACCAACTGTATCGCGAATACCGATCCTCAAAGGGGAAAACAGTCAAAACTCGATTCATCCCGTATTACGCGTGGGGAAATCGAGGGCCATCGGAGATGTCCGTTTGGTTGCCCAGGTTTTGAGTTCAGAACCCGCATGGACAGGTGTGGTGCTGATACATTCAACACGGCCTAGGGCTGCCCTTGCCCCGTAAAAATGTCGCAGCGCATTGCTCATGGATCTTTTGATTTGGCAGCCCTTTGGAGCCGGATGATTTTAACCATGTCGGAAAAACGGGCGTAGCCTTTCCATAAGGCCTCGAATCCAGGCACTCCATCGCACTTGCGGTTGAGGTATCCGCCCAGTTGCGCGATGAGAATGATGGCTGCTCCAAGTGAGAGTTTAATTAGGCCGCTTTCTTTATTGAATCATTTTGCCCTAATCATTCTGGCAATCCAGATCAGTCCTGCTTGCTCACGCTGGCACAGATCCACAGGAGAAATAGATAACCTTACCGCTTTCATTTCTTATCATCTGGATTCCGGCGTCGCCACCAGTTCGCGATCAGCGACCCGGAAATGTTCATCCACGGGCTGAAGACGGCGGAGGCCAGGCCCATCGTGGAGAGCTTTCCCATGGCGGCGGCGAGGCCACTGCCCATGCCGCCATTCTGCAGGCCGACTTCGAAGGCGACGGTTGAAGACGGAGTTCCCATCTGGTTCAACCCGTTTCCCTGGGTGCAGTGCAGCGAGTACGATTCCTGGGCGGAAGTGGCACAATGGGCGATCAAGCTTTACCAGGCGCCGACCGAGTTGGCGCCTTCGCTTCGGCAAAAGATCGAACAGTGGCGGACGATCGAAGAACCGGAGTTCCAAGTTTTGGCCGTGCTGCGATTGCTCCAAGATGAGGTGCGTTATTTAGGAATCGAATTTGGTCCCAATTCGCACCGGCCGAGCGATCCGTCGAAGGTATTCGAACGCCGTTTTGGCGATTGCAAGGACAAGACGTTGTTATTCTGCGTGATTCTGAACAATCTCGGCTTTGAGGCCAGTCCGGTCCTCTTAAACAGCTCGGCCTGGCACACGGTGGGGGATTGGCATCCGTCGCCCTATGCCTTCGATCACGTATGCTCTACCGTTACAAGCCCGTGCCCGCTCAGAGTCTGCCGCTCGATCCGATGTCCAGCGAGGGCGCGGCATTGACCGGGCTCGGAGGCTGGCTCGTTCTGATCGGAATCGGATTGACGGTGACTCCTTTCAAACTTGCGTTCGGATTGGTTTCCCTGGCGCCAAGTTTCCGTCTCGATGTCTGGCATCAACTCACGTTTCTGTAACGCAGCGCGTCGCTCGCGCTATTCCCATTCAGAAAGACCAAGACAGCGTGAATTGGGAGATGCCAAAGAAAATCCCTTATGCATCGTAACACTTCGGTCGGAATGTGGGTGGCGGCGTGGATCACTTTTGGCGGTTTCACTACCGCCCAGAACCTCATCAACAATAATTCCTTCGAACTGATCTCCAACGGGACGTTCGATAATTCTCTCACGGGCTGGGTCGATAACGCTCCCGGTTCCGCCCCGTTTGCCATTCGAAGGCAATCCGATGGCAACCCATCCGCGGGAATGGCAAACCGGAAGAATCTGCAGCAGACATTGAAGCGGGATATCCTGATACCTCTTACCCAAGCTGCCGACGCGTGCGTGCGCACCTTTACGACACGGTTCCGCATCGAGGAACGCGCTTGAATCGGTGTTTTCATCGGAAGCCTTGTCCGTTTCGGACGGGGGATTCTTGAGAAGCCGCCACTTCGAAGATACGGACGCGAATCGGGTCCGTGAACTGCCCAGACAGTTTTCTGTCGCACATACGACATAAACTTGTCCTTCCGGGAATCGAAGTTCAAGGGGAGGGTCCACTTCCAACGATTGGGCCTGAATTGGAGGCATGAACCGGTTCGGTTTGCACGTAGTTCCGCCTTTCCGCCTTCGCGGCGCACTAGAGCGCCGCTTCAGCGCGACGGCGGCAGGCGGCACAGATCGGCTAAAGCCGGAACAACGTGCCGGTTCATGGTGAGTGAAAACGTCTCGCTGCTGCCCCCCGGTGACTATCCCTCCTCCCCTCTAAAACCAACTGGGAATCCGTCCGATCCCCATTCGATCTTTATCGATCGATTCTCGGAGTCAAGGCTTCGACGCCCAGCCTCAAGTATGGCGGTCACAGGAAGTGTTTCACGCGCCGTCGCGAGTTTCCCAATCCAGTCGTCTGGTTTGCTTTCACCGGATCGAATCGACCGGGCCGCGTGAATGAAGTCGGCGATGCTCCGGTACCCATACGCGTTCTGGCCGGCGAAGCATCCCTGCGCGTCGGGCGCGTATTTCATAAAAAGCGGATTCGGAGACGTGAAACCGTTTTCGTCCGTGGCCAATCCATAACCTCGGTGCGCCTGATCGACATGCACTTCTCCCGCGTGGCCCATGTAGTGAAACCGC
>JAQBVM010000466.1 GCA_027623095.1 Verrucomicrobiota bacterium | reverse complement strand
CTTTCTCACTTTGATTTTTTGTTCACTTTTGAACCGACGAGAAATTCACTTTTGAACACTCGCCGACAGCGGATTTTTATCAACAATCCGCTCCCTCGAGACTGGGATCGATTTGCTTTTCAAACAGCGCAGACTTGTGGCTCAATACACCGATGAAATTCGCAATCTGCAATGAAATCTTTCAAGGATGGAAAATCGAAGATTCGATGAAATACGCGGCCGCAGCGGGCTACGATGCGATTGAGATTGCTCCGTTTACGATCGCAAAGTACGTAACTGAGATTCCTGCCGCCGAACGGAAGCAAATCCGCGAAGCGGCAAACCGAGCGGAGATCGGCATTTCCGGAATTCACTGGGTCCTGGTTCAAGCGGATGGAATGTACGTAACCCACCCCGAGGAAGGCATTCGCAAAAAAACGTCCGCCTACTTCAATGATTTGGTCGATTTCTGCGGTGATCTAGGCGGTAAATTCATCGTCGTCGGATCTCCGAAGCAGCGCAACCTGATGGAGGGTGTCTCCTTCCAGCAAGCGTGGGATTGGGCTGCGGAAGTATTTCGCGGCTCTCTGAAGCAAGCCGAAGATCGCGGCGTCACGATCTGCTTCGAACCGCTGGCTCCGTCCGAAACGAACTTCATCAACACAGCAGAGGAAGCGGTCCGATTCGTCAAACAGATCAACTCACCTAATCTTAAGATCATTCTGGATGTTAAAGCGATGAGTTCGGAGTCGAAACCGATTCCGGATATCATTCGAGAATCAGCTCCTAACTTCGCATACTTTCATGCGAACGATGCAAATCTCAAAGGACCCGGCTTCGGGGAAGTGGACTTCAAGCCAATTGCGGGCGCTCTGAAAGAAGTTGGCTACGAAGGGTTCGTGTCTGTGGAGGTCTTCTCGTTTGAAGAGGGACCCGAGGTCATTGCCTCGAAGAGCATCGATTACTTGAGAAAGGTTTTCGCTTGAGAAGACTTTGAAGCCAAGAAGTGCTGTTTAATTGCACACCTTGGCGAAGGCGCTAAGCCCAGTGTGGCTTTTCAGGGAGACACGCATCGAACTCCCGAACCAACGCCGCTTCATATTCCCCGGCATAGGTTCCCGAGAAGAACCGATCCAATGCCTCCTCAAAAAACAGCTTCCACGAAATCTCCTCTTTGCCGGGATTGATCGGATAGAATAACGCGCCGTTGCTTTTGCTCGCTTTGTAATCCCCAGGCGCGTCTCCGATCATTAGAATTTTATCGTCGGGATATTTGCCTTTGGCGGCAAACTTGATGTGTTCGGTTTTGGTTCCCATTTCTTGGCCGGCAATGATTCGCACGAGCTCGGCAATGTTGTGCTCGCTCCATTCGCGTTTCAGGGCATCCACCGGAGTCTGAGAAACTACCAGTGTGTCCGCCTTTTGGTTCATTTTTTGAAGACTCTCCCGGAACAAAGGGAATGGAGGCACTCCTTCGACAATATCTTCCACCTGGGCATTCACAGCATCCGACCAGCGCTTCACGTTCTCCAAGCTGAGGTTTCCACGATTTACCTCAGCCGCAAGAGTCACGTTGCCAAGTTTGCTTTCTCGCGAAACCCACTCGTCAATCGCGGTCGAATCTGGAACAACGACGTTTCGAGCAACCACATGAGGCCGCTCTCGCAACAGATTCAACGATCGCGAAAGCGCCGGGAATCGGTTCGCCCCCCTGGTTTTCGAGTAGAGATTGACAAACTCCCACGTTTCACGCGCGTACTTGCTGACCGCTTGCAGGCCGAAATGCTTGACGAACATCGGCACGAAACACTCTTTGTGTTTGATTTCCATTGAGTCAAACACGCATCCATCGGAGTCGATTCCGATAAAGAATTCCTTCTCCGGCTTGAAATCGCGAAGCGCCTGTACGGGATCACTCATATCTGCTGTTACCCGCATTCCGCCGTCGCGCCATTAAACAGTGTACGTCCCCGAAGAAACATCGCCTCCTCTACCCGTCCAGTTGGTGTGAAAATACGTGCCCCGAGGCTGATCCAGCCGCTCGTATGTATGCGCGCCGAAATAATCCCGCTGAGCCTGAAGCAGATTTGCCGGCAAACGGGCGCTTCGATAGGAATCGTAAAACGCTAACGCAGTGCTAAACGCCGGCGTGGGAATCCCCTTCTTCGCCGCCATAGCAACCACATTCCGCCATGAACGCTGACACTCCTTGATCGCTTTTCGGAAAAATGGGTCGAGCATCAGATTCGACAACTTCTTGTTCTTGTCGAACGCCTCGCCAATCTTGCCGAGAAAACGGCTGCGAATAATGCAACCTCCCCGCCACATCAGCGCGATTCCGCCGTAATTGAGATTCCACCCGTATTCCTGAGCCGCCGCCCGCATCAGCATATAACCCTGTGCGTAACTGACAATCTTTGAGGCGTAAAGGGCCTGCCGGATCGATTCGACAAACTTCGTCCGGTCCCCGCTGATCGAAGGCCGCGGTCCCTTGAGTTTCTTGGACGCGGCAACACGGGCGTCCTTGAGAGCCGACACGCAGCGCGAATAGACTGCTTCCGCCATTAACGTAATGGGGATGCCAAGTTCCTGGGAGTTCATTACCGTCCATTTTCCGGTTCCTTTTTGTCCGGCTGTATCTAGAATCTTATCAACCAGCGGTTCCCCATCCGTATCCTTGAACGCCAGGATGTCTGCCGTGATTTCGATCAGAAAAGAGTCGAGATCGCCCTTGTTCCAATCGGCAAATACCTGATGCATCTCATCCGGCGTCATACTCAACCCATCTTTCATTAGGTGGTAAGCCTCGCAAATCAACTGCATGTCGCCATACTCGATGCCGTTGTGAACCATCTTCACGTAGTGGCCAGACCCATTCTCACCCACCCATTCGCAACAAGGAGCCCCATCCACAACCTTGGCAGCGATTTCCTGAAATATTTCCTTTATGAAGGCCCATGCCGATGGTGATCCTCCGGGCATCAAGGATGGACCATGCCGCGCACCCTCCTCTCCTCCAGAAACACCGCTTCCAACGAATAGGAAACCCTTCGACTCCAAGTATTTCGTGCGGCGAATACTATCCTGAAATAGTGAGTTTCCTCCATCAATGATAATGTCGCCTGGCTCCAAATGTGGAAGCAGTTGCTCGATAAACTCGTCCACAGCTTCCCCGGCTTTGACCAGCATCATGACGCGGCGAGGCCTCTTAAGATGGGAAACGAGTTCCTCAATAGATCGGGCGCCAATAACCTTGGTTCCCTTCGCCTCCTTGTTCAGAAAATCGTCCACCTTTGAGACTGTCCGATTAAAGACAGCCACCGTGAATCCGTGATCGTTCATGTTCAGGACAAGGTTTTGTCCCATGACCGCAAGGCCAATTAGTGCGATATCCGCTGTAGGTTCCATTTGATAAGTTTTTTTAAGGCGGGCTTACGATACAGAAAATCCAATGCCTTGTTCCAGAAGTATTTTTCCAGGCAAATATCGAACATAGAGATCTCATACCGGGCAACAACCCCAGCGGTCCCCCCTTGATCAGTCTTTGCTGGCTGCGAAACAGCGCGGCAGCAAACCGCCGCCCATAGCGTCTATTCCATCTTCTTGTCTATCCTGTCCAAGCGATGTTCAATTGAATCCAGCCTCCTGTCCAGCGTCGAGTTATCCTGCTTGTGCTGAACATTGATAAGCGGCGGGATTGCAACGCACCCGTTTAGAAAAAACGCACACACCGTGATGGACAAGATGGAACAATAATCTGAGTTTCATTTCGAGTTTCATCTGTTTCCGTTTCGACGTACTTTGGACCATAGTATTGACATAATTCAAAAGGGGAATCAATTTTCGATGGCAGTTTCGTCAAAATTAGATGAATCTTTGAAGTGCCTGTTATCACTCGATACACTTTGTTCCGACGAACACGAAACCGCCAATAATGAATCT